>JAPLLF010001133.1:0-1053 GCA_026387715.1 Pseudomonadota bacterium | reverse complement strand
CGCCCTGGCGCGCAAGGGCCGCCGCGGCCTCCGGCTCGAGAACGGCGCGCTCACCGGCGACGATCCGCCGAACGCCGAGCGGGTCGCCACGTGGATCAAGGCGGGCATCCACATCGAGGGCAAGCCCGAGTGGACCTTCGTCAAGGTGCACACCCACGGCGCGATCGAGAAGACCGCGGCGTCGCTGCTCGGCGCGGATGGTCGGGCGATGCACCAGGCGCTCGCCCAGGCGATGCGCAGCGGCACCAAGCTCCACTACGTCACCGCGCGCGAGATGTTCAACGTCGCGCGCGCGGCGATGGACGGCAAGCCCGGCGATCCGAACCAGTACTTCGACTACGTGATCCCGCCGCCGCCGATCGCACGCGCCTGAGTTCGGAACCATCCATCCATACGGTTCCGGTCGTAATTCCCGAGCAATCTTAAAGCTATGAAGCGACAGTTGGGTTGTTGTGATCGTAGACGACGACGCAACAATCGCTCGTGCGGAGTGAAATCCGAGGAAACCGGCCCGACTAGGAATGTTTGCTACAGTCGCTGTTAAACGCGTTGACCGATGGCGTCGAAGCACAGACTTCGATCGTCACTGCGTTACACAAACTCCATATCCATCACCTGACTGTTCCTCGACGCACTGTTCGTTCATTCCACATTGATCACCTGCCGATACACACTTGTGCCTGCATTTGGCGCCTGATGGGGTGGCCGCGCAGGTGAGCCCGCTGGAACACTCATTTGGCAGGTTGCAAGCAAGGCGGATGCAGTCCTGATCATGCAACGAGCCGAACGTTCCTGCGATGCTTCGTGGCGTAGGGCTGCCACGCAGCCAGCCATCGACCGGAAATTGCGAGGGTCAAGTCCCTTTTTTTGTGTGATTGCCTGAAGGGGGAACATCGGGATTCGTCGTCGGTGATCGGTCAAGCCGCGGCGGCGTAGGTGGTGTCGAGCTTGGTAATGTCGAGGTAGGTGCGGTCACGCCAGATGCTCGTCGTCTGGAGGGCGACCGCGGTGATCAAGCGCAGGGCGCTCTTGCGATCCGGGAAGGCGCCGATG
>JAPLLF010000118.1 GCA_026387715.1 Pseudomonadota bacterium | reverse complement strand
CGCCGACGATCAGCTCGTCGTCGACCACGCGTTGACCAAGGTCGTCGCCGTGGGGACCGCCGATCGACCCTCGTTCGAGCTCACGTTCGACACGATGGACGGCCCGGTCTCGGTCACCGCGACGCACGTCGTCTACGCGTTGCCGTTCACCAAGCTGCGCGAGGTCGACCTCGCCGCGTCGACGCTCACCGACGCCAAGCAGCACATCATCACCGAGCTCGGCTACGGCACCAACGCCAAGCTCATGCTGCAGTTCAGCGAGCGGCACTGGGAGACGGCGCACAACTCGGGCGGCGGCGTGATCACCGACATCGGCGACCTCCAGACCGTGTGGGCGACGTCGCGTGGCCAGGATGGCCCGCAGGGCATCCTGACGAACTTCGTCGGTGGGGCGCGCGGCGTCGCGCTGGGCGAGGGCACGCCCGAGTCCCAGGCGGCGATGGTGCTGCCGTGGATCGACCAGGTGTTCCCCGGCACGGCCGCCACGTTCATCGCGGGGCGCGCGATCCGTCAGCACTGGCCGACGGTGCCCTTCATGAAGGGCAGCTACGCGAGCTACAAGGTGGGGCAGTGGGCGTTCTTCGGGCTCGAGGGCAAGGCCGAGGGCAACCAGCACTTCTGCGGCGAGCACTGCTCCGAGGACTACCAGGGTTACATGGAGGGTGGTGCGGAGACCGGCGCGATGGTCGCGGCCGAGATCCTCGACGCGCTCGGCGTGCAGCAGCCGCCGCTCCTCGTCGGGCTGCTCTCGACCCTCGCGGCCCGGCCGCGGGCCAGCTACCACGGCGGGTTCGGCGAGCGGATGCGGATCTCCGAGATCCGTCGCGCACGCTGAGAGCGCGGTGTTATGAGTGGAGGATGACGGACTTCCAGCAGCCGCCTCCTCCCCAGCAGCCGCCCTATTCGTACCCGGGGGCACCGGGCTATCCGATGCCCGAGCCTCCCTCGGTGCGCTCCGCGGTCCCCAAGGTGATCGGGATCCTGATGATCATCTTCGGCGGCTTCGCGCTGTTCGGTGGCCTGTTCGGGCTGCTCGGCCGCGGCGAGATCGGCAGGCAGTTCGGCGACATCATGTCGACGTTCTCGACCCTGACGTTGATGTCGAACCTGGTCAGCCTCGGCCTCGGGGCGCTGCAGCTGATCACGGGGATCAAGTTGCTCGGCTACAAGGACACCGCGCCCAAGCTCGCGATCACTTGGGGCGCGATCAAAATCGTGAGGACCCTGATCTGCGCGTTCCTGTCGTGGTTCTGGCTGCGCCCGAAGTTCGCCGCGATGGGCGGCTACGGCGAGGCGATGATCGGCATGACCGTGATCCTCTCCGCGTTCTTCAGCATCGGGTGGTCGGTGACCGTGGTCGCGCTGGTCGCGCAGCCGTACCCGCGCGCCAGCTGCACCAACTACTAGCGTTCTTTGGCCTCGGGGCGCGCGGCTTCGTCGTGCGGGGCCGGGCCGTCGAGCTCGCCCCGCGCGAGCGCGCGCTTCGTCGAGATGATCGACGCGATGACCCCGGTGCCGATGATGCCGGCGATCAGCGCGAGCGAGAGCAGGTGGGGCATCACGTACCAGTGATGCGCGCACATCTTGCCGCCGATCAGGATGAGCAGGATCGCGAGCGCGATCTTGAGGTACTTGAACTGCGCCATCGCCCCGGCGAGCACGAAGTACAGCGAGCGCAGCCCCATGATCGCGAAGATGTTCGACGTGACCATGATGAAGGTCTCCTGCGAGACGCTCAGCACGGCGGGGATCGAGTCGAGCGCGAACACGACGTCGGTCAGCTCGATCACGACGAGGCAGACCGCGACCGTGGTCAGCGCCTTGCGACCGTTGACGAGGACGACGAACTTGCCACCGTGATCGCCGTCGACGATGCGCACGAAGCGGCGGAGCATCCGGACCGCCAGCGACTTCTCGTGGCTGCCCTCTTCACCCTCGTCGTCGTGACGGAGGAGCTTCACGCCCTGGTAGGCGAGGTAGCCACCGAACACGTAGAAGATCCAGTCGAACTTCGCGACGAGGAACGCGCCGCCGCCGAGCATCGCGACGCGGAAGACGATCGCGCCGAGGATCCCCCAGAACAGCACGCGGTGCTGGTACTTCTCCGGGATCTTGAAGCTCGTGAAGAGCAGCGACATCACGAAGATGTTGTCGATCGACAGCGCCTGCTCGAGCAGGTACGCCGAGACGTAGGTGATCGCGGCATCGCCGCCGCCGGAGGCACCCGGGAGGCTGCCCTTGAGCTGCGCGCCCATCCACCCGTGCTCGTAGATCAGATAGACGACCCCGGTGAAGGCGAGGCCGAGCGACATCCAGCCCAGCGTCCAGTAGAGCGCGCTCTTGATCGAAGGCGTGTGCGCCTTGCGATTCAGCACTCCCAGATCGATGAAGAGGAGGAGCGCGACGAGCGCGAAAAAGCCGATCCAGAACCAAAACATCGATTTACGGGATAGAGAACATGCCGGCTCCGGCCGTCCGGCGCAAGGTCAACTGCCAGTCAATAGTGCGATTATTAAGACGAGATTAGAGAAAAATACGAATAATTTCGATGTGATCAGAGATCGCATCCTCGCTCACGAATCGACTAGAGGGTCTGCAGCAGCTTTTCGATCTCGGAGACCGGGCGCTGCAGGCCGAGCCGGCTGAACACCATGAGGGCGTCGCGCAGCATGTCCTTGCCGTCGGCGACGTGGCCGCTCTCGACCTTGTAACGGCCGAACGCGAACAGCGCCTTGCCGAGCGCGGCGTCGTTCCCGATCCCGCGCAGGACCTCGCACGCGCTCGAGTACGCCTCGCTCGCGGGGGAGCGCGCGCCGGTCGCGGTCACGTCGTCGTCGTGCAGGCTCGTCGCGAGCACGTCGCCGAGCGTGAGGTACGCCAGCGCCTCCTTCTCGCGCAGGTTCGTCGCCTTGGCGATCTCGAGCGCGCGCTCCGCGAGCTCGCGCGCCAGCGGCAGGTTGTCGGCGAGCTTCTCGAGCTGGGCGAGGTGACGGCAGCACTCGGACTCGAGGCCGCGATCGTCGATGTCCTCGACGATCTCGAGCGCCTGATCGAGCCGCTTGCGCGCCTCGTCGAGCTTGTTGTCGAGGATCGCGAGCTCGCCCAGGTTCGTGAGGATCGACGCGGACAGCGGCAGCGCGCCGATGCTCTCGGCGTCCGCGAGCGCGGCGAGCCAGCCGACGCGCGCGTCGACGGTGTTGCCGAGTTCGAACGCGAGCGCGGCGAGGTTGTTCTGCGAGACGACCATGCCCCAGCGATCGCCCATCGCCTTGCGCAGGTCGAAGGCCTCCTGGTGGCAGGTCAGCGCGCTCTCGTACTGGCCGCGGTCGACCTGCACGTCACCCAGCCGCGACAGCGAGGTCGCGATCGCGCGCTTGTCGCCGTGCTTGCCGCGTCGCGCGAGCGCCTCGGTGATCTTGGCGTAGGCCTCGTCGTAGCGGCCGAGCATCTGCATGGCCTTGCCGATGTCGTCGAGCGATCCGGCGATGCCGCGCTCGTCGCCGGCGCCGCGGAACAGCTCCAGGCCACGCCCGAGGTACTCGAGGGCGAGCTTGAGGTCGCCCTTCCGGCGCCACACGCGCCCCATCTTGTTGAAGGCGACGGCGGCCTTGGTCTTGCTCGCCGCGACCCACGACAGGCGCAGCATGCGCTCGAACGCCCCGAGCGCCGCCTCGAAGTCGCCGATCAGCTCGTAGACCGAGCCGAGGTCGTGCCACAGGTGGATGCGCGCCGCGAGATCCATGTCGCCGAGGCAGGCGAGGGCGCGATCGAACAGCCGGATCGCGCGCTCGTTCGCGTAGGCGGCGCGCGCGACCTCGGCGGCGCGGCGGTAGCAGGTCGCGGCCTCGCGGGTGTCGCCGGCGAGCGCGAGGTGGCGCCCGACCTCCTCCTGCGTGACCGGGCCGCGGCCCGCGGGGTGGAGCTCGAGCCAGCGCGCGAAGCGCCGCTCGCGCTCGCCCGGGATCGACGACTGGGGGACCTCGACGAGCCACTCGCGCTCGACGAGCTTGCCGAGCGCGGCGACGACCGAGATCCGCGAATGATCGCCCGACGCGGCGATCTGCGACAGGGTCGGGCCGTCGGGATCCATGCCCGGGCCGTGCACCGCGCCGCGCTCCAGCGCGAGCACGGCGTCGAGCCACGAGGTCTCGCCGATGACGGAGGCCATCTCGAGGATGCGTCGCTCGGTCACGTCCATCACGCGCAGCCGCGCGGCGACGAGCTCGTCGTACGTCTTGGGCAGCGCGATCGCGGCGAGCGCCCTGGGCTCCACGCGCCACATCAGGCCCTCGCGGACGATCGCGTCGCTCTCGAGGAGCAGGCGCACCAGCTCGTAGATCGCGCGCGGCGATCCACCCATCGTCCGCGCGTGCGCGAGCAGCCGCGGCGGGACCTCGCCGAGCTGCTTGCACAGCTCGCGAAGCAGGTCTTCGGCCTCGGCCGCGGACAGCTGGCCGAGCTCGATCTTCGTCGGTGGAACCTCGCCATCGCCGAACGACGGGTGCTTCTGCTGCAGCGCCGCCGTGCCGGTGCCGATGATCACGACGCGCTGATCGCGCAGGCCGGCCGCGAGGTACTGCACGAAGTTGATCGTGTCGCTGCCGCACTGCTCGAGGTTCTCGATCACGAGCATGACCGGGTGGCGCTCGGCGTCGGCGACGAGGAACTTCTTGAGCGCCATGAACAGGCGCGCCTCGAGCCGCTGCGGCGACTCGAGGAGCGGCCCGACGATCGGGCTATCCTCGAACGGCACGCGGAGGAGGTGCGCGATCATGTGCGCGACCTCGGGGACGCGCTGCGCCTGGACGATGTCGGCGACGCCGGCCTGGATCTTGTCGCGGCTCTCGGACGGATCCTCGCCCGCGACGAGGCCGAACCGCGCGGTGAGCGCGCGCGCCACCGGCCCGTAGGCGTGGGCGTTCTCGTCGGCGATGCCGGTCATCACCACGAGGTTGGGGTACTGCATGCGCAGCCGGGCCGACAGCTCGCCGAGCATGCGGCTCTTGCCCATGCCGGGCTCGCCGAGCACGACCGCGAAGCAGGCGTGGCGCTGCTCGAACGCCTCGTCCGCGAGCGCCTGGAGCCGCTCGATCGCCTTGCTGCGGCCGGTGAACCGGGGGCGCAGCTCGTAGGCCGCGCTGACGACGAGCGTGCGCTCGCCTTCACCTTCGCCGAAGTCCGAGGGCTCGAACGTCGGGGTGGGACGGGTCGTGATCTCCGGTTCGTGGCCGCCGAGCGGCTCGTGCTCTGTCGAGATGCCGATCAGAGGGGTATTGCGATCGATCGTAACGGGCATAAAAAGTTCCACGCGGTCTTCCCAAAAGGGGGGCCGACCCTAATGTGGTTCGATGTAGTTGTCAAACGGTAACTAGTTGACGTCCCTGCGGTTATTTCCTTGGAGATTCCGCGGGAGTGGGTGGCGCTGGGGTGGGTGGCGTCGGGGTCGGCGCAGGAGAGGTGGGCGGTGCGACAGGGGGGCTTGGTCGCTTCGCGCATCGCCCTGGCAACGCCAGCTTGTAGGCCTCGGTCCGCTTCTTCACGTCCTCCGGGATGGCGCGGGCCGTCTTCCCGTCCTTGAGGAAGTAGTGGATGGAGACCGGGATGATCGGCTCCTTCTTGGGATCCTTGGCGGCCAGGCGTGCGCAGTTCTCGACCTCGAGATCGTCGAACACGTCCGCGATGATCTTCGCGGTGATCGGCTTCACGTCGTGCATGAGGACGACGCCGCCGTCCTGCTTGACGATCATCGTTCGGACCTTCTTGCGGAGGCGCTCGCTGTTCTTCGCCTGCCAGTCGAGCGTGTCGACCGACCAGAACGCCTCGGTCAGCCCGAGCTTCTTGAGCCGCGCGCGACCCGCGGGCCCGAGCGCGCCGTAGGGCGCGCGGAACACGCCGACCGGCTTGCCGATCTGGCCCGCGAGCGTGCGGATCGAGCCGTCGATCTCCTTCTCGAGGGTCCGCGCGTTCGCGGCACGCAGGTTCGGGTGGGTCACCGAGTGACTGCCGATCCCGAAGCCCGCCGCGAGCTCGCGCTGGAGGAGCTCGCGGCTCCGCTCGCCCGACTTCCCCGTGATGCGCTGCGTGACGATGAAGAACGTCGCCGGGATGTCGTACTTCTGGAGCGCGTCGATCACCGCGGGTGTGGTCGACGGGTTCGGCCCGTCGTCGAACGTGAACGCGACGACGTTCTTGGCCTCGTCGCCATCGATGCGATCCGCCTTGCCGACGATCGGGTCGTTGGTGAGCGCCACGACGTCGTCCTTCGGCGCGGCGTCGGGTGCCTTGGTGGGCACCTTCTTCTCCGCGAACGAGACGGCAGGAATCGACAGCGACAAGATGATCGCCAGCTTGCTGATCACGGCTTCAACCTAACACTTTCTTCGTCGCGCGCCCTACGCTGCTTTCCGATGCACGTCGTGGTCACCTCCCCGTTGCCGATCGACCTGGCGGCCGAGCTGCCCGACGCGACGGTGGCGATCGCGCCGCTCGACCGAGCCGATCTCGCCGACGCGGACGCGCTCGTGTGC
>JAPLLF010000237.1 GCA_026387715.1 Pseudomonadota bacterium | reverse complement strand
GCACCACAGCTCCGAGCGCCCCTGGGCCTCAAGTACGCGCCCACCGTGTCATCGCCAAGCGCCGGACCCACTGCCCACCTCTCGCGCAGCGCGCGAGGCCCCGGGTTCTACACCGAGGCCTATGTCATACAGGCTCCTAGCTTCGACTCTGCAGACGGCCCTCTCCTCGAGGGCCGTCCGTCGTTTCGGCGCCGGGTTCGTGCGACCTGTGCGCGCGCCTCGGTCGGCTACGCGATAACGCGAAGACGTTCACCTCGGCGGGCGCGCGAAACCACGCCGAAGCCGTTCCTTCTTGACGCACGCTGTCTACCGCCGCTTGCGCCAGTAGCCCGGTTCGCGCCCACCGTACACGACGGCGGTGATCTGGATCTCCGTGTCGGTCACGACGTAGACCACGATGCAGGGGAAGCGATCGAGCACGAACCGGCGCTCGGGACCGCGCTCGTCGAAGGTCTGCCAGCCCTCGACGTACTCCTCGATGCGGTCGAGCGCCTCCAACACCTCGTCGCTGAGCTTGTCGCCCCAGCCGGGACGCGCGCGGTCCACGCGACGGGCTGCGTCTTCGAGCTCGACGACGGCGGCCGGTGTGAACCGGACGCGCTTCACTTGCCGTTACGCAGCCGTGCGCGGATCCCAGCGATGGCCTCGCGTGCGTCGACCGTCTGAACCTCACCCCGCTCGAGCTCGTCGCGACGGCGGTCCAGCTCGGGACGCCACGCCGCAGCGAGGTCCTCGGGCGACAGCGCCGGGGCGTCCGCGCTCATGCCATCCAAGGCGTTCGCCACTTCGGCGCGCTCCTCGGGGCTGAGCTGCATCGCCTGTTCGAGCACGGCTTTGACAGCGGCGGTCATCGGATCAAGCCTACCGCGTTCCACAGTACGCCGCATCGCCCTCGCGAAACCGCCGCCTCAGCGATCTTGGCAGCGTTGGACAGCGCGGTCGAGCGTGGACGTGGCGATGCACGCCAGGAAAATGCCGGGCCCTCACGCTACGTACACGTTCACCGCCGAAGATGTTGGATCGACTCGCTATCACGCGGTGCGCTGGCAGCTACTCGGGCGGCTTGCTGACCTCGGCGCCCTCCTCGATCGTCCGCGGCGCGAGGACGTCGTCGTGCGCCAGCCGCGCTTCGTCGACGGCGGCGTCGACCTGACTCGTCGCGTCGGCGCGCACCTCGATCGTGGTCTGCGAGGACGATCCATCACCGGCCGACATCGAGACCGTGTACGTGCCCGGCGGAAGATCAGCAAGGTAGAAGCAACCCGTGTTGGCGGCCGACGTCACCGTCCGTTCGCCGACGAGGCTCGCGCCCTTCGCGACGACGGGCACGCCGTCGACCGGCTCCTTCGTCCCGCGTGCGGTCACGATGCCGTGGATGCCGCCGGAGCCCGGCTTCGGTGGCGCATCGCAGGGGAGCGCCCTCGTGGACGGGGTCAGGAACGTCGCGAACGGTGGCGTGCCTTCGGCGGTCGTGGGCTTCGATGGTTTGCCGGCACACGCGCTGCCGAGGAGGACGAGCACAACAAGGCGCATCGACGTCGCGTAGCACGCGCGCCACCGCGATCTCAACTCCCGAAAACGAACACGGCCCTCGGTCAGGAGGGCCGCCGCGCGCGTCGCGGCGTGGTCGCTACTGGATGATGCCGATGCAGCAGCCGCTCGCGCAGTAGGTGCCCGTCGGGCACGCCGCGTTCACGCACGCCTGCTCGCCACCGGGGCACGTCGTCGAGCCGCCGCACGAGGTCGGCAGCGTGCTCGGATCCTGGCCCGGGCACAGCGTGCACGTCGTGCCGCCGCACGGGTCGCTGCCGCAGCTGGTGACCTTGCTGCAGGTGTGGCACTTGGTCGGATCCTGCAGGGTGGTCTCGTCGCAGTTGGGCGACGTGATCGGGTTGGTGATCACGTCGTAGCAGCCGGTCGCGTTGCACACCGTGCAGCAGCCGAAGCAGTCACAGCCTGCGGGCGCGAGCGGTCCGCAGAACGCGTCGCATCGTTGATCGAGCGGCGTGTTTCCGATCGGAGGGGGGCACTGTGTGGGGTCGTACTGGTTCGCGCCGATCGGACAGGCCTGCACCGTCGTCGCGCCGAGCAGGCAGCACACGTGGACGTTGCAGTGGTCGTTGCCGGCGCCGCTGTCGCCGTCGAAGAAGCAGTCCTGGTTGACCGCGTCCTTGTTGTCGCCGGGGATGCCGGTCGCGAACGAGCCCTCGTCGTTGTCGTTGGCGCCGGTGCACTCGGGATCGAAGCCGTCCATCACGCCGTCGTTGTCGTCGTCGATGCAGTTGCTGCACTGCGGGTTCGACGGGATCGGCGCGGTGCAACCCGGGGTGAACGACGCATCCTGGGCGGGACCCGCGCTGTCGTCGATCGCGGCGCCGTCGCCGTTGCCGCCATCGCCGCCGTTGTTGGCGTCGGTGGTGGTGCCGTGGTCTTTGCCGCACGCGAACAAGGTCACGACGAGGGAGGCGAGCGCGAACTTAGTCATGGTTGGCATTTCCTTGGGGGCGAACGAGGAGCTGGCGAGCGTCGGAGGCGTTGGCGCCTGCGGGGAAGCGCTGGAGATAGGACGACAGCAGGTCGTGGGCGCGGGGATCGCGACGTTCGGACGCGAGGCGCCCGGCCGCGAACAGCGCGGCAGGTGCCCACCGCGAGGTGGTGGTCGCGAGCGCGAGGTACCCCGTGATCGCCGCCGCGGGGTCACGGGGCTCGAGCGCGGCGAGGCGCTCGAAGCGCACCTGGTCGGACAGCGCGACGGCGGGGTAGGGCGTCGCGCCCGCGGGCGAGGTCGTCGGCGCGACGAGCGCGGGTGGTTTCGTGGGTGCGGGCGTGGGCGTGAGGTTCGGCGTCGGTGGGGGCAGCGAGATCATCGCGGTCTGCGGATCCGACACCCACTGCTCGTGGGCGCCGACGAACGTCTCGGTCCCGTGGAACATCACGCGCACCTTGCCGTGCTCGACCGCCACCTCGATGTGCTCGTCGAGCCGGGTCACGCGGAACCGCGTGCCGACGACCGTGATCGTCGCGTCTCCCGCGCGGACCACGAACGGCGGACGCTCGCCGCGCGGCGCGACCTCGAACCACGCCGCGCCGTGCTCGACGATCGACGTCGGCGCGACGAGCACCGCGGTGCGCGGATCGAGCGTGACGTGGACGTCCCCGTACGACACGCTCGAGGCCGACTCGCCGGCGACCACGCGCGACGGCTCGGGATCGGGGATCGTCACGACCGCCGCCTCGCGGCGGCCGATCACGATCACGGCGGCGGCGGCGACGGCGATCACGGGCAGCGCGAACCGCCAGGGTCGCGGCGACGACGGCGGCCGCGCCGCTCGTGGGGGGACGTCGGTGTCGAGCCGTGCCCACAGGTCGCGCTCGAGCCGCGCCCAGCCGAGGTCGCTGATCGGGGTGATCGGTGGCGGTCCGAGCTTGGTCGTCATGGCTCGCCCTCGTCGGTCGTGGTGCCGGACAGCTCGTCGAGGTAGCTCGCGAGCACCGGATCGTTCTTCGCGCGGCGCATCAGCTCACGGCGGGCGCGCCACACCCGCGTGCGCACGCCGACCGTCGTCGACTCGGTGAGGTGCGCGACCTCGGCCATCGACCGGCCGTCGACGATCGCGAGCGCGAACGCGATCTGCTGCCTGGGAGCGAGCTTCGCGAGCGCGGCGTACAGCCGGCGCGCGGCCTCGCGCATCAGCGCGATCCGGTGGCCATCCTCGTCGCTCGCGAGCGAGTCCTCGACCAGCGCCAGGTCGATCGACGCGGGCCGCCGGCGCGAGATCGCGAGGTACGCGACCCGGGTGGTGATCGTCTGGCACCAGCGCTGGAGCGAGCTGTCGCCGCGAAACGACGGCAGCGCGCGGAAGATCTCGAGGAACGCGTCCTGGATCAGGTCCTCGATCTCTCGGTTGGCGCCGAGGATCCGGAACAGCGTGTGGTGCACGCCGCGCCGCTGCGCGTGGAACAGCTCGCGTTGCGCCGCGCGATCGCCGGCGGCCGCGCGTTGCGCGAGCCCCAGATCTTCGCGGCGCGCGGCCGAGACATCACCCACGTCGACTCTAGTGGTCCCCATGGGGGCGCGCGTCGCAGGTATTTACAGCCCGAGGTCGACGCCGACCACGATGCCCAGACCGACGGTGATTGCAGGCACTTGGAAGATCGTCGGCGTCCCCATTCCCATGGTCGTTCGCGTGTAGGTCGGTGTACCCGGCGTACCCTGCATCCCGAGGACGATCCCGACGCGCACGGGGGCGAGGGTTCGCCACACCGTCGCCCCGCCGCCGATCGCGAACAGGGTCGCGTGCTCGACGCGCGTCCGGTTCGCCTCGGTTCCCTCGAGGGTCGAGCGGGTGACGCCGAGCGTGACGTACGGCTCGAGCTCCCACGCCGCGCGGGCGATCGACCAGCTCCCGATCGCGGCGGCGCTCCAGTCGCCCCACGTGCCGGCGAACCCGGAGCGCTCGATCGTGGACGCCGTCCCGAGCTCGGCCACGAGGCCGACGCGCCAGCCGCGCGAGGTGTCCGGTCGAAGCTTCGCCGCCAGCACGGCGCGCGCGCCGGGCACGCGGTCGTCCGCGAACGCGAGGCGGCCGTCGACGCCGAGCTCGATGCGGAGCGCGCGCATCGTCGACGTGGTCGGCGTGGTCGGCGGTGGCGGTGGCGGTGGCGGTGGCGCGCCCGCGAGCGGCGGCAGGTTCAACATCGTCTTGACGGTGAGCGCTGCCTCCGCGGCGCTCACCGCGTCGAGCGGGCCGGCGTGCGACGCCCGTCGCGCCGTGGTCGCGCGCTCGCGATCGAGCACGACGAGCTCGTCGCCCTGCCGCCACACGACGAAGCGCGCGGCCGGGGCGTCACGCTCGCCCACGACGATCTCCGCGTGCCACGGCGCGAGCGCGGTGGTCAGCGCGCGCCGGAGCTCGGGATCCGGGTCCGCGAGGATGATCCGCTCGGCGTGCGCGCTGGCCGTGGCCGCGATGATCACACCGATCCCCAGCGCGACGGCTAGTCGGGACATGGGCTCTGGACTCCCGACCACGCGAACGAGACCGAGCGGAGGATCGCGAAGTGCTCGAGCGCGGCGTCGTCGATCTCGCTCGTCCGCTGGCCGAACGGGTAGGCGTAGACGATCGGGTCGTAGCCGTCGCGCCGCAGGATCTCCGCCGATGGCAACACCTCGTTGGTGAGGTACGCCGCCACGCCGTTGGTCTCGACGTACGCGGGGGCGCGGAGGTGGTTGACGCTGTGCGCCTCGACGTCGTGGCCGTCGGCGGCCAGCACCTGGAGCTGCGCGCGCTCCTCGTCGTCGAGCGTGGCGTAGCGACTGACGAAGAACGTCACGCGCGCGGCGTACCGCTGCAGCACCTCGCGGATCTCCCACCACTGCTCGACCCACGCGTCGTCGAACGAGAACGCGATCGCGGCGCCGGGGACGGCCTCGGTCGCGAGCTCGCGATAGGTGACGAACCGGAGCCCGCGCTCGGCGGCGCCCGCGAACACGTGCTCGAGCGTCGCGACCGGCACGCTCCGGCCCGGGCTGTGCGCGTAGAGCTCGATCGCCACGCGGTCGTCGCGCGCTCGATCGAGCCCCTGATCGATGTCGGCGAACGTGTTGTGCGTCTGCCTGTCGATGTCGATCGCGCAGTGCACCGGATGGTGGCCACCCGCGTAGAACGCACCGTCGACGTCGGCGAAGTCCTGCTTGCAGCCCGTCAGCGCGATCAGCGTGCATGCTAGGGTCGCGGCGTGCGCGCGGCGATCGCGACGGCCCTGCTGCTCGGTGCGATCGCGAACGTGGCCGCCGCGCCACGGCCGCTCGCGGTCGGCCAGATCGGCGCGGACGTCTCGCTCGCGATCGGCCTCGACAAGGCGCACGCGTTCGAGACCATCTCGCTGTCGCCCGATCTGTGGATCGGCGTCGGCCACGACGTCACGGTCGGCATCACGCACAGCGACGCGAGCGTAGACCGGATCGGCGCCGGTTCGTCGATCTGCGTGCGACGAGTGCATGAGGCGTATCCCCAGCCGTGCGATCGCGCATATCACGGCGCCGCCCTCGACGTGCGATGGGACACACGCGTGGGCCCGCTCGAGGTCAGCCCCCGCGCCCGCGTGATGCTGCGCGACGTCGATCCGGACAAGCCGGCGGCCACGCTCGGCGCGATCGTGGCGTGGACCCACGGCCGGTTCGTGATCTGGGGCGATCCATACCTGCGGGTCGGGCTCGCGAACACCGCCCTGGGCAACCGCACCACGCTCGTGCTGCCGGTCTACCTCGGGGTTCACGCGGCGGGGTGGCTGCTCGCGCTGCACACCGGCTACGACGCCGATCTCGCGGTCGCCAGCGACGGCTTCCACGTCCCGATCGCGCTGCGCGTCACCCGCGAGCTGTCCGCGCACACCGCGCTCACCCTCGAGGCGGGGTTCTCGAGCGCGCTCGGCCCGCTGAACTCGGTCGGCTTCCGCGCCGCGATCTTCACGCTGGCGTGGCGGAGCTAGAAGATCCGCAGCCTGGAGCACAACACCGTCCAGTAGGTCGCGAACGTCGACGCGGCGGGATGGGACGGCGGTACGTAGCCGTAGGTCTGGTGCAGCAGGTCGAACACCACGGGCGCGTGCGCCTGCAGCGAGCCGGCATCACGGAAGTAGTGCTCGGTGCACACCGCGAAGAACTCCCACCGGTTCTCGAACCCGTACGGATCGATGAGCGCGGCGTGCTCCTTCGGGGCCTCGAGGAACGCGGCGGTCCAGGCGGCGCGGAGGTCCGCCGACGAGGCGCGCGGGTCGCACGGGCTCGCCGCGCCATCGAGCCCGCCATCCTCGAAGTCGAGGACGTGGGCCAGCTCGTGGACGAGCAAGTTGCCGCGCGGACCGCGCAGCCCCTGGAACTGCGCGGTCCAGCTGACGTGGATGCTCGCCTCGTTGGCGAGGCCGGCCTGCTGCCGGCCGAGGGCGATCGCCGCGGTGGTCAGGGTGATCGTCGTGGTGGCCTCGTCGCACAAGCGGCGGATCAGGTCGGCGGTGACGCCGAGCTGGTCGATGAGGGCGTGCGCCAGGGCGTCGAGGATCGGTCGGATCTCCGTGCCCAACCGCGTGGCGAACGCGGCGAGCTGCTCGCCCTGATCGGCGCACGGGCCGGCCTGCAGCTGCTCGGTCCACGACCGGAGCTGGGCGCGCAGCGGCTCGGCGCGGTGCGCGGCCTTGCGATACGTGGGTGCGCGGCGGTGGTCGACCCGCGCGATGTAGGGATCGAGCATCCGCCAGATCGCGTCGATCCGGAGCAGCTGGCTCACCACGGCGTTGCGGCCGCGCACCTGGGCGACGCCGGCCTCGCGGGCCAGCTTGCGCAGCCTGCCGGCGTCCGCGTAGACGACGATCGAGCGGAGCAGGCCGAGCGTCGAAGGCGGGCGCGCGCGCACCACCTTGGCTAGCTGCAACGCGACATAGAGCCGGTGGGGCGCCGGCAGCCGCTCGCCAATCCCGGTCACGATCGGGATCTGGCGCTCGATCTCGAGCGCCAGCTCGTGCAGCGCGCGCTCGTCGTTGCGCCCGGCGCTTGCGAGCGCCTGGTGGACGGGATCCCGCTGGAGCAACGCGTGAAACCACCGCAGCTCGGCGGCGTCAGGTGCGTGCGTGGCCGGCCGTGGCTCCCGGTGCCAGCAGTCCTCGAGGAGCTGCGCCGCGGCGACCTGCTCGGCGGCCCGCTCGGAGAGCTGGTCGAGGTACACGGGGCGTCAGACGGCCGCGGCCATCAACGGCGACTGCTCGCGATTCTGCAGGAACCGCAGCTGCGGCCAGTCCTTGGTCGCGCGGTCGAGCTGCCAGTCGTTGCGGGCGAGGAACACCGTCGCGCCCGAGTGATCCTCGGCGATGTTGTCGCGGTTCGCGTCGGCGAACTTCTTGATCTGCTTGGGGTCGTCGCCGTCGACCCAGCGCGCGACCTCGAACGACGTCGACTCGAAGTGGCACGGCAGGTCGTACTCGCTGCGGATGCGATCGGCGAGCACGTCGAACTGCAGCGCGCCGACGACGCCGACCACGAAGTCGGAGCCGAGGAACATCTTGAACACCTGCGCGGCGCCCTCCTCGGCGAGCTGCTCGAGCGCGCGGCCGAGGTGCTTGGCCTTCATCGGATCGTCGGCGCGCACGCGGCGGAGGAACTCCGGCGCGTAGCTCGGGATGCCGGTGAAGTGCAGGACCTCGCCCTCGGTGAGCGCGTCGCCGATCCGCAGCGTGCCGTGGTTCGGGATGCCGATGATGTCGCCGGCCCACGCCTCCTCGGCGAGCTCGCGCTCGTTGGCCTGGAACACCATCGCGTTGTGCACGGCGAGCGCCTTGCCGGTGCGCGGGTTGGTGAGCCGCATCCCGCGCGTGAACTTGCCCGACGCCAGCCGCACGAACGCGATGCGATCGCGGTGCTTGGGATCCATGTTCGCCTGGATCTTGAACACGAAGCCCGCCACCTTGCCCTCGCTGGGCTCGACCGCGCGCTCGCGCGTCGGCTGCGCGCGCGGCGGCGGCGCGAGCTCGGCCACGCCGGTGAGCAGCTCCTTGACGCCGAAGTTGTTCACCGCGCTGCCGAAGAACACCGGCGTGAGGTGGCCCATCCGGTAGAGCTCGAGATCGAACTTCGGGCACAGGCCGCGGACCATCGCGACGTCCTCGCGCAGCTTGGCGACCGCGCTCTCGGGGAGCAGCTGATCGAGCTTCGGATCGTCGAGCCCGCTGCACATGATGCCCTCCTGGAGGTACTCGCCGCGCGTGCGCTCCATCAGGTTGAGCTGATCGCGGAACAGGTCGTAGCAGCCGCGGAACTCGCGGCCCATGCCGATCGGCCAGCTCGCCGGCGTGACCTCGAGCTGGAGGTCCTTCGAGATCTCGTCGAGCAGATCGAACGGATCGCGCCCCTCGCGGTCCATCTTGTTGATGAACGTCGTGATCGGCACGTCGCGCAGGCGACAGACCTCGAACAGCTTGCGGGTCTGGGTCTCGATGCCCTTGGCGGCGTCGATCACCATGACCGCCGAGTCGACCGCGGTCAGCGTGCGGTAGGTGTCTTCGGAGAAGTCCTCGTGGCCCGGGGTGTCGAGCAGGTTGAACGTGCACTTGGCGTAGTCGAACGTCATCACCGACGTCGTCACCGAGATGCCGCGCTCGCGCTCGACCTTCATCCAGTCGCTCGTGGCGCGCCGGCGATCGCCGCGCGCCTTGACCGCGCCGGCCAGGTTGATCGCGCCGCCGAACAGCAGCAGCTTCTCGGTCAACGTCGTCTTGCCCGCGTCCGGGTGCGCGATGATCGCGAAGGTACGTCGCTTCGCGATCTCCGGCGGTAACGTGGACTCGGGCTCGGCCATGGCCGGCGGAATCTACTACTTGCAGCCCGGGATGACCAACGCGACGCCGGCGAACGCGGGCAGCCGCAACGTCAGCCCGGCGACCACCGTGACGCCTCGCTCGGCGAACGGCCGCTGGACGTCGACGTAGGTGCCGATGCCGGCCTGGCCGTGCCACGTGCCGGTCACCGTCGTGCAGGTGTCGCTCTCCGTGCCGCTCGCCGACACCGGCGTGAACAGCTCGAACGACGCGCGCAGGTAGCCGACCGGCAGCACCGCGTGGTCGCGCAGGTTCAGCTGGACGCCCGGGCCGATGCCGAACCGGGCGCCCGTGCCGACGCGCCGGAGGTAGCTGCCCTCGAGGTAGCCACCGTTGCTGCCGGCGACGGGCATGTGATCGACGTCGTCGGTCCCCGGCGCGACGCCGACGTAGCCGGCGCCGAGATCCCAGGTCGCGTCACTCGCCGTCCGGTTGCCGACCACGTGCGCGCCGGCGCGGATCGTCCCCCGCGCGCTCTGGTGGGTCGACATCGCCATGCCACCCTCGATGCGGGCCGACGGGCTGGCGAGCGGGATCAGGCAGCCCGAGGTCAGGGTCACGAGCAGGAGCCGGGCGAACACGCCTTCTCCTGGTGCAAGGGCGTGGCCGGATGGATCGCGAGAGGTTTCGCACACATCGGCATGCGTGACCCTGTCGCAAGTTCGCGACAGTGCCCTCCATTCACGCCCTGCCGGAGTTGGCAAAGGTGCGTCCCACGGGCATCGCCGCGTGGGTGGCCGTTGCCCCTGACGTTGGCTGGCGACGGGCGCGGTTGCTAGCCGAGCTGCAGGCCGCAGTCGGAGCACGCGCCGTCGACGAGCGGCGCCGCGGTGCCGCACGCCGGGCAGGGCGGCTCGTCCCCCTCGACGTGCGCGACCTCGACGGGCGCGATGCCCTCGCGGGCGAGCATGTCGCCCCAGTCACCGCGCAGCAGCTGCGCGACGTTCGGAAGCTCGTCCTCCTCGACCAGGAGGTGCGTCTTGGTCCCTCAACCCTTGCCGGCGCCCGGGGGACATCCCACGAGCGCGGGGATGCCGGCGGCGAGGCAGCGATCGCGGAGGCTCTTCATCTCCGGCATCGAGCCGGAGACGGCGGGGACGATCGGGAGGCCGTCGAGGAACGCTGCGGCTTCATCGAGAGTCATGCATGCAAAGGTACCCGATCCACGTCACTATTCGCGGATGAAGCTCGGGATCCTGGTGTGTGGCCTGTGCGGGCTCGCGAGCGCGTTCCTTGGTGACTCTGTGTGGGCGGCGCGCGAGGCGATGGGCGGCTCGGTGTGGGCGTACGTGCTGGGCTTCACGCTCGCGAGCGGCGTGGCGGTGTGGCGGCTCGGCAAGCCGATGCTGCGGTGGCACGCGATCGTCGCGCTGATCGGCACCACGCTGTCGCTGATGGTGCATCGCGGCGCGCTCGACGAGCTCGTGCGGCTCGCGCCGATCACGCACCCGTCGGCAGCTTCGTTGCTGTACGCGCTCGGGCTCTACGGCGGGCTGATCTTCGGCATCGGCGCGGTCGTCAAGCCCGAGCCGCGCTGAGCGGCGCTTCGCCTACTTCTTGAAGATCTTGTCGAACGCGCGCCGGAACCCGCCGGTCTTCTTCTGGTGCGAGTCGCCCGCGTACGTGAGGCGCGCGTTGGGATCGACGCCGTAGATGATGTAGAGCGACAGCAGGTCGTGGACCATGGCCGAGATGCCGGTGGTGCGGAGGTCGTACGACAGGCAGTAGCTGTCGGGCTTGTTCCGGATCATGGCCTTGGCGATGATCATCATGATCTGCGGATCGATCAGCTCGCCGTTGCCGTCGAGGTAGTGCTTGTAGCTGAAGAACCGATCCTCGGGCGCGAGCTCGGGGGCGCCCTGGCCCTCCTGCTTGGGCGCGCGCATGTTCTGGATCGTGCGGTACTCGTGCTCGACGTACGCGCCGATCGAGTTGTTCTCGTCGCGGCGCTCGTACTCGACGAACTTGCGGAACGCGTCGTAGAGGTTCTTGGGGTTGGCGTACGCGCCGGAGATCAGATAGTAGAACACCGCGCCGAGCGAGTAGATGTCGGCGGGCCGGCCGACGCTCTTGACGATGCGGCCGCGCACGTTGATCTCGCTGCCCTCGGCGAACGGCCGGTTGAGCAGGATCTTCTTGCGCGTGCGATCGGCGGCGGCGATCGAGTACGCCTCCTGCCGGTTGAACAGCATGAACGTGTCGTTCTCGTAGATGTCGATGTAGAAGTCCTCGAAGAACTCCACCTCGGGCGAGCCCTGCGTGCAGTTGACGAGCAGCTCGAGCGTGTTGGTCTCCTGCTCGGGGCTCTGGAAGTACAGGGTGCCCGGCACGGACGTGAACCGCGTCATCGATACGTCGAGATCCGGATCGGCGACCTTGCCGACGTTGAAGTCGGCGAGCTTCACGCGCATCTGCGCGCCGCGCAGGTTCGGATCCGGCAGCTTGACGAGGATGTTCGCCGGCTTGATGTCGCGGTGGCAGGTGTCGCGGACGAGGTGCGCGAACTCGATCGCCGTCGCGATCGGGATGAGGTACTCGAGCACGCGGAAGATGCGCTCGCGCAGCGGCACCGCGAGCAGATCGTCGCGCCGGCGCTTCTGGCGCGCGCCCTTCAAGCGTTCCTCGAGCGACATGTCGAGGAGCTCGAGGATCATGAAGTCGTTCTCGACCTTCTCGCGGATCATCGGCGGGATGAACCCGGCGCTGTCGCCCTCTCCGGAGCCGAGCAGCTCGACGATGTTCGGGTGACCCTGGACGCGCTCGAGGATCTCCTTCTCCATCTGGAAGCGCATCTGGTCTTCGCCGGTGACGCCGCGCTGGAGGCACTTGATCGCGACCGGGCGTCGCAGGTTCGTCTTGGACTCGACCCAGCGCTCCTCGCCGAGATAGGCCTTGGCGAACCTCCCCGAGCCGAGCTCGATCGGCTGGCCGGTCTCGTCGACGACGAACGCGTAGATCCGGCTGCGCGACACGTACGGCGTCGGCTGCGCGATCACGCCCGAGACCTGCGCCTGCGGCAGCGGCGTCATCACCGAGCTCGGGTTGACGCCGAACGTGTTCATCGGCGGGATCGGCGGGCCCAGATGCGACAGCTGCGGCGATGGCTGCGCGAACATCTGGTTGGGATCGTACGGCGGCTGCTCGTACTGCTGGGGGTGCTGCGGGTGCTGCAGGTGCTGCTGCTGGTGCGGGAGCAGCGGTGGCATCGGCTGCGGCGCGTGCACGATGGGCGGCTGCGGGGCGCGCGCGTTGGGCGCCTGCGGAACCTGGCTGATGCTCGTCGCGTCCCCTTCGAAGTCGACGAAGTCGTCGAGGTCGGTGGGCGGTCGATCCGATGGTGGTGTCTGACCCATGGTTCGGCGGGAGGACGAGGTTAGCGACGCTTCGGCGGAAGCGTGCGTCCTCTCGTGTAGATAAAGTATGCGTCGGATCCGGGACCGAAGTCGAACAAGATCGGGTCGATACAATCCTCGGGCGCGATGGTCACGGCCTCGTTGCCGATCACGAACACGTGCTGGCCGTTCATCTGCGTTGGCCCCGGCAACACCCGCACGTGCCCGATCTCCTGGGCGCGGGGTGTGACCAGCGCGACATCGGTCGGCTGCTCGATCGTGCATGCCGGGGACGGCCGCCCACCCATCGGCGCGACGAAGCACGTCATGCCCTTGAGGTGGAGGACCCGCCCGGTCGGCGTGTTCATGATCGACACGCGCAGCTTCATGTTCTGCACGCCGGCGAGGTCGATCACGTCGTTGGTGACGAGCAGGAAGTGCACCCGGCGATCGCCGACGTGGGTCGGCACGTCGCTGAGCGGCAGGCGATGGATGGTGCCGTTGGGCCCGCCCGCGACGAGCGTCCACGACGAGCGTACGAGCGGAGGGTGGTGGATCGAGGTCGCCGACGGGTACACCGCGGGCGGCGTCGGCGCGGCGGCGGCGCGCACCACCGGTGGATCGAGCGGATACTGGAACGTCGTCGGTGGCGGCGTCGGCGTGCGCGGCAGGGGTGGCGGCGTGGGCCTCGACGGCTCGTG
Organism: Pseudomonadota bacterium; assembly: GCA_026387715.1. Lineage (GTDB taxonomy): Bacteria > Myxococcota_A > Polyangia > Haliangiales > Haliangiaceae > JABFXX01. The sequence goes on along the minus strand of JAPLLF010000237.1, from coordinate 3,870 downwards.
TCGTGGCGGCAAGGACTGGAGCTCCTCGGTGATCGGCTCGAGCACCGTCGCGAGCTCGCTGGCGAGCGCGTCGACCCGGGGCAGGCGCTTCTTCGGATCGAACGCGAGCGCGCGCGACAGCAGCTTGATCACGGCATCCGCCACGCCGAGCGGCTCGAGCGCCTCGCGCACGAGCTCGTCGCCGTGGCGGCGCTTCTTGTAGCCGGCGTAGACGTCCTCGTCGGAGAAGATCGCCTTGCCCGACAGCATGTACACCGCGACCGCGGCGAGCGAGTAGATGTCGGTCGCCGCGCTCACCGGCTGGCCGGCGAGCTGCTCGGGCGCCGCCCAGCTCGGCGAGTACATCGCGAGCTTCTGCCCCGCGACGATCGCGGTGTCATCGGCGCGCTGCGACCGGTCGTGATCCTGGTCGGCGCTCCACTTCGCGATGCCGAAGTCGGCGAGCTTGGGGAGCCGGTCGGTGCCGACGGTGCCGAACAGGATGTTCGGCGGCTTGATATCGCGGTGCACGATGCCGAGCCCGTGCGCCTCGGCGAGCGCGGCGCACATCGCGCCGATGATCCGCGCGGTCTCGACGATGGACTGCGTGCCCTGCTCGCGGATGAGGTTCGACAGCGTGCCGGCGTTCATGTACTCGCAGACCTGCAGCGGCATGCCGGCGGAGTCGTTCGATCCGAGGTGGCCGAAGTCGTAGATCCGCAGCGTGTTGGGATGCGTCAGCCGCGACAGCGCGAACGCCTCCTGGACGAAGTGCTCGTAGCTCGTGCGGCCGACGCCGCTCTGGCCGCCGAGTCCGGAGAACACCTTGATGCAGACCGGGCGCGCGAGCCGGGCGTCGGTCCCTCGGTAGACCACGCTGTGCCCGCCCGACGCGATCTGCTCGACCACCTGGTAGCGGTCGAGGACGATGTCCCCGAGCTTGATGGCCAGCTCTCCTCCAACTCCCATGCGCAGCCAGAGCGTACCCCGAAACCCGGGACGGCCTACCAGCGCGAGGTGGCAAGGGGCTGCTGACAGCGTGCTGACAGCGACGACGCCGGGCCTCGCGGGTCAGCGCGCGGCGGGCAGCCAGCGCAGGGTCAGCGTGAACGCGACCGGATCGAACTGGTCGTCGAGCACCGTGTCGACGGCGAGGATCGCCTGATCGCCGGTCGTGATCGCGAGGTCCATCGTCGTGATATCGGGGGCCGCGGCGTACTGGCGGAACACGCCGTTGGTGAAGTCGACGAGCGATCCCGACGCGAAGCTCGACGCGAGATCGAGGTCGAGGTGGAGGCCGCCGGTTCCCGGGCTCGCCGCGTAGAACGCCACGTCACCCGCGAGCGTGCCGGTCACGATCGTATCGCCGCCGCCGAGCGTGACCGCGGTCGGCGTGGGCAGCGCGACGCGCGCGAGGCTGATGTAGTACTCGAGCGGGGGCTGGCCGGCGGCGGCCCCGACGGCAGGCGTCCCGACGGCGAGCAGCGAGCGGGTGTCGGCGATCGCCAGCGTGTACGTGCCGGCGGCCGGGAGGAACAGGTCGCGGGTGGCGGTGTCGCCGTGGACGGTCACGCCGAGCCGGCGGAACGCCGCGAGCGGATCGCCCGGCGCGACCTGGGCCGCGGCGACGAAGCCACCGACAAGCCCGTGCATCCCATCGGCGGTCACGTGGACGAGCGCCGGGCCGGTGGTCGTGACGAGGTAGGTGTCGAGGTCCGCGTCGACGAGGCCGTCGGCGTCGTGATCGGTCGGGACGATCCGGCCGTGGAGGACGAACGCCGGGCTGCCGATCGCGCCGAGCGTCACCTGGCCGGCGGGGGCGAGGCTCGGCTCGCCGCCGATCCCCAGCCCGTTGGGCTCGGCACCCTCCTCGAGATCGATCGTGCCGGGGATGGCGGGATCGATGCACGCGTCGCCGACGAGCACGGTGCCATCCTGACAGGCGCCCGGATCGATCACGCAGCCGAGCCCGCCCGGATCGGGCTGCGTGCCGTCGGTGCAGATCGGCACGCACGCGGCGTCCGGACCGGCCATCGTGCCGGGCCCGCACGTGGTCTCGCCACCGACGCGCGTGCACACGCCATCCTCGTCGGTGGTCCCCTCGCCACATGTCTTGGAGTTGTCGCCACACCCGATCCCCAGCGACCCCAAGGTTGTGATCGCCGCCGCGATCGCGAGACACCATCGTCGTGAACGCATCGGCGCGCACTATCCGACCCCCCGCGCGAAATCGTCAATGCGGTAGATCGCCGGATTCCATGCTAGATCCACGGGCGTGCCACGCCAGCACACCGCCTCCCAGATCTCCCAGGCCTTGCTCGCCATCGGCGCGCTCCTCGTCGGAGGCCTGGCGGTCTATCTGTTCGTCGAGGTGCGCACGACCCCGGCGGTCGCGAGCGTGACGAAGGATCCAGTCCAGGCTCCGGAGGCTGGAGAGCCACCGCCGCCCGTGGCGCCCGTCACGGCCGAAGCGAAGTGGACGGCGAAGCCTGCGACGCCGACGATCGATGTCGGCAAGGTCGAGCCGTCCAGGCGCGCCAATCAGGTCGACGTGGCGGCCATCGCGGCGCCGACGCTCGACGGCAGCGACGTGCCGCGCGCCGATCCGAAGGGCGACGCGATCCTCGACGAGGTCAACCGGGCCTACGACCACGGCGAGTACGACGACGCCAAGACCTCGGCGATGAAGGTCCTCGCCAAGGATCCGAACAACATTCGCATGCTGCGGGTCGCGGTCTCGAGCTCGTGCATCCTCGGCGACAACGCCGACGCGCAGCGGTTCTACGACAAGTTGCCCCAGCGGGATCGCGACCAGATGAAGACCCGGTGCAAACGCTACGAGATCACGTTTTCCGACGGGGTTTCACCGCCGCCTTGACTGGGCGTGGCTGGACGTCGGTCCGCGAGCGACTTATGGTACGCGCCTCTTAGCAAGGACGTATCCATGGCTTCCACTCTCGTAGAGCTCCTCGGACAAGACCCGGTTCGCCCGCGCGTCGTCACCGATTGCGTCACCGTGATCGATGCGCAGGTGAAGACCAAAGGCCTCTTCGTCAAGACCGCGTACGGCACGGTCAAGGCGCTCAAGAAGGGGTTCGTCGCCAACACCGTCGACGCGCTGCTCGACGATTGGCTGGGCAAGTTGCAGCCGCACTACGAGAAGTGGACCGCGGCGAAGACCACGCCGACGTTCTCGGACTATCTCGTGGCGCGCGGCGGCGACGTCGCCGAGGATCTGCTGTCGGTCACCGACGCCCGCGCCGAGAAGACCTCGCACACGACCGCCAAGAAGCTGTATCTCAAGATGCGCGACTCGGCGAAGCAGAACGTGATCGAGGCGATCCCCGAGCTGTCGCGCACCCTCGAGCGACACATGACCACGCCGGCCAAGTAACGCCGCCGACCGCGCCGCGCTACTGCTGATCGAGCAGGTAGACCATCAAATAGCCCTCGGCCGTTCGGCTCGGGCCTGGCGCGCCGCTCATCAGGCGGAAGTCCGCGGCGAGCTGGCGTCGCTGGTAGCTCCGGTACAGCGCCATCGGGTCGATCTCGTGCGAGTGCTCGAGGTCCTCGATCTGGCGCCCGAGGGTCTCGGCCGCCCAGGCCGAGCTCGCGCACGTCTTGCTCTGCGCCTTCATCGCGCGCCGCAGGATCGCGAGCTCCTCGCTCGTCATGTTGAACAGGAACTCCTCGAACGCCTGCGCCTCGTCGGGGCCCATGTCGTCGCGCCCGAAGAACTCGAGGAAGTCCGGGTTGCAGTCCTCGGTGATGAGCCGGAACGTCTCGGTGGTCCCGAGCAGCGTGCCGTACGCCGAGTTGATGCGGTTGCGGGCGTGCCACGCCGACTCGAGCAGCGGCGCGAAGTCGTCGATCTCGAGCGCGGCGTCGTCC
>JAPLLF010001146.1 GCA_026387715.1 Pseudomonadota bacterium | reverse complement strand
GCTCGCGTTCCTCCAGCGCCTGCGGTTCACGGCCGACGATCGCGCCTACCTCGCGACCCTGGTCGACAACACCGGCGCGCAGCTCCTGCCGACCGGGTTCCTCGATTACCTCGGCGAGCTGCGGTTCACCTGCCGCGTCGACGCCGTCCCCGAGGGCTCGGTGGTGTTCGCGCACGAGCCGCTGATCCGGGTCACGGGCCCGATCATCCAGGCACAGCTCGTCGAGACCGCGCTGCTCACGCTGGTGAACTTCCAGACCCTGATCGCGACCAAGGCGTCGCGCGTGATCCAGGCCGCGAAGGGCCAGCCGGTGCTCGAGTTCGGCCTCCGCCGGGCGCAGGGCATCGACGGCGGGCTGGGGGCGTCGCGCGCGGCGTACCTCGGCGGCTGCGCCGCGACCTCGAACGTCCTCGCGGGCAAGCTGTTCGGCATCCCGGTCAAGGGCACCCACGCCCACAGCTGGGTGATGTTCCACGGCGACGAGCTCGCGTCGTTTCGCGCGTACGCCGACGCGCTGCCGGGCAACTGCACGTTCCTCGTCGACACGTTCGACACCCTCGACGGCGTTCGCCACGCGATCACCGTCGGCAACGAGCTGCGCGCCAAGGGCCACGAGCTCGCGGGCATCCGCCTCGACTCCGGCGATCTCGCCTACCTCTCGATCGAGGCGCGCAAGCTGCTCGACGCCGCGGGCTTTCCCGACGCGCGGATCGTCGCCTCCAACGACCTCGACGAGAACCTGATCACCTCGCTGCAGGATCAGGGCGCCCGCATCGACACGTGGGGGGTGGGCACCAAGCTCGTCACCGCGTTCGATCAACCCGCGCTCGGCGGCGTCTACAAGCTCGGGGCGAGCAAGGATGCCGCGGGCGTCTGGCACGACGCGATCAAGCTGTCCGAGCAGCCGATCAAGATCTCCAACCCGGGCCTGCTCCAGGTCAAGCGCCTGCGCCACGCGGGCCAGCTCGTCGGCGACATCATCTACGACGCCAACGCCGGCCTGTCGGGCAGCTCGCTGCACGACATCGAGGATCCGACGCGCGCGCCGTTCACGCCCGCGTACGACGACGCGCAGGACCTGCTCGTGACGATGCTCGATGGCGGGCAGGTCGTCCGAGAACCGGACAGCTTGCCCATCGCGCGCGCGCGTGCCGCGACCGAGCTCGCCCAGCTGTCGCCGCGTACGCGGCGGTTCTTGAACCCACAGCCGTACCCGGTCGGCCTCGACCGCCACGTCCACGCGCGCAAGCAGGCGCTGATCGCGGACGCGCGCGCCAAGGTCGACGACGAGCAAGGAGCGTCGCGATGAAGGATCCGCTGATCTTCTCGATCACCCGGTACGAGTACCTCGCGGACGCGATCGCCGCCGGCACCGGCTGGGAGCCGGGCGCCATCGAGCGCAAGAACTTCCCCGACGGCGAGCACTACCGGCGGATCCTCACCGACGTGGCCGACCGCGACGTCGTGCTCGTCGGCGGCACGGTCGACGACACCGCGACCCTCGAGCTCTACGACCTCGCGTGCGGGCTCGTGCTCGGCGGGGCCTATCGCCTCACGATCGTGCTGCCGTTCTACGGTTACTCGACGATGGAGCGCTCGATCCACCCCGGCGAGATCGTCACCGCGAAGACCCGCGCCCGGCTGCTGTCGTCGATCCCGATGGCCAGCCGCGGCACGCAGGTGTTCCTCCTCGACCTGCACGTCGACGCGATCACGCACTACTTCGAGGGCGCGATCCGTACGATCCACTGCTACGGCAAGTCGCTGGTGATCGCCGCCGCGCGCCGGCTCGGCGGCGACAACTTCGTGCTCGCGTGCACCGACGCCGGGCGCGCGAAGTGGGTCTAGTCGCTCGCCAACGATCTCGGCGTGGACGCCGCCTTCGTCTACAAGCGCCGCCTCGACGGGGAGTCGACCCAGGTCACCGGCGTGTCGGCGCGCGTCACCGGCAAGCGCGTGGTGATCTACGACGACATGATCCGCACCGGCGGTTCGTTGATCAACGCGGCGCGGGCCTACCTCGAGGCCGGCGCGCTCGCGATCGACGCGGTCGCGACGCACGGCCTGTTCCCGGGCGACTCGCTCGCCAAGCTCCGCGCGACCGGCCTGTTCGGGCACATCGTCGTGTCCGACAGCCACTGCGCGGCGGTCGCGCTGCGCGACGACTTCCTGCAGGTCGAGAGCACCTCGGCCATCCTGATCTCGCACCTCGTCGCCAACCGGTAAGGTCACCATGAAGCTCGTCAAAGTCGCCGTCGCCTGCGTCAACCAGACCCCGCTCGCGTGGGACGAAAACTTCGCGCACCTCCGGATCGCGATCGAGCAGGCGCGCGGCGAGGGTGTCACGCTGCTCTGCCTCCCCGAGCTCGCGATCACGGGCTATGGCTGCGAGGACACGTTCCACATGGACGGCGTGCAGGACACCGCGTTTCTGCAGCTCGAGCTGCTCGCGCCGCTCACGCGCGGCATGGTCGTGTGCGTCGGGCTGCCCGTCTATCACGAGAAGGCGCTGTACAACGCCGCGGCCGTGCTCGTGAACGGCGACATCGTCGGGTTCGCCGCCAAGCAGTTCCTCGCCGGGGACGGCATCCACTACGAGCCCCGCTGGTTCAAGGCGTGGCCGGCAGGCGAGATCGATCAGCTCGAGCGCACGAACGCGGACGGCACGATCCGGCGCTATCCGATCGGCGACCTCGTGTTCGACGTCGGCGATCTCAAGCTCGGCTTCGAGATCTGCGAGGACGCGTGGGTCGCAAATCGGCCCGGCACCGACCTCGCGCTGCGCGGCGTCGACATCATCTGCAACCCGAGCGCGAGCCACTTCGCGTTCGGCAAGTTCGCGGTGCGCCAGCGGTTCATCGTCGAGGGGTCGCGCGCGTACGCCGTCGCGTACCTGTACGCGAACCTGCTCGGCAACGAGGCCGGGCGCGTGATCTACGACGGCGGCGGCCTGATCGCGTCGGGCGGCGAGCTGTGCGCGCGGGGGCGCCGGTTCTCGTTCCACGACGTCGAGCTGTCGTCGGCGGTGGTCGACATCGACGCCAATCGGCGCGATCAGTCGCGCCGCGGCTCGCACCGACCGCGCCACGACGCCGAGGGGATGGTCGTCGAGCACCAGTTCGTGTGGCCCGCACGCAAGCCGGTGCTCGAGGACAAGCGCGAGCTCACCTGGGAGGATCGCCAGTCGCTGCGCGAGGAGGAGCTCGCGCGCGCGGTCGCCCTCGGGCTGTGGGACTACCTGCGCAAGAGCCGCGCGCAGGGCTACGTCGTGTCGCTGTCGGGCGGCGCGGACTCGACCGCGTGCGCCGTGCTCGTCGCGCTCGCCGTGCAGCTCGCGTTCGCCGAGCTCGGTCCCGGGGGCGTTCGCCAGCACCTGCCGACCTGCGCGCGCCTGCAGAAGGTGATCGAGCAGGGCGGCGGGGCGCGGGAGGCGGTCGGCGCGTTGCTCGCGTGCGCCTACCAGCCGACCGAGAACTCGGGAGCGGTCACGCGCCACGCGGCCGAGACCATCGCGCACGCGCTCGGCGCCGAGTATCACGTGATCGATGTCGACGCGCAGTACAAGCTCTACATCGCGGCGACCGAGCAGGCGATCGGCCGCTCGCTGACGTGGGCCACGGACGACATCACGCTGCAGAACATCCAGGCCCGCGTGCGCGCGCCGTCGATCTGGATGCTCGCCAACGTGCGCGGCGCCGTGCTGCTCACGACGAGCAATCGCAGCGAGGCCGCGGTCGGCTACGCGACGATGGACGGCGACACCTCCGGTGGGCTCGCCCCGATCGGCGGCATCGACAAGCCCTACCTGCGGGCGTGGCTGCGCTGGATGGAGACCAAGGGCCCGATCGGCCTCGCGCCGCTCAAGGAGCTCGCGGTCGTCAACGCGCAGCAGCCGACCGCCGAGCTGCGGCCGGCGTCGGCGAACGTCGGCGGCGTCGAGCAGACCGACGAGGCCGACCTCATGCCGTACGACTTCCTCGAGTCCGTCGAGGACTCGGCGATCCGCGACAAGCACACCCCCGTCGAGGTGCTAGAGGAGCTGCTGCCGAAGTACGCGCAGTACGCGCCGATGCAGCTCGCGTCGTGGATCGAGCGGTTCTTCCGGCTGTGGTGTCGCAACCAGTGGAAGCGCGAGCGCCTCGCGCCCGGCTTCCACCTCGACGATCGCAACCTCGATCCGCGCTCGTGGTGTCGGTTCCCGATCCTGTCGGGCGGCTTCGAGCGCGAGCTGGCCGAGCTGCGCAGCTACGTCGCCGCGGGCAAGGCCGATCGCTAGGACCTCATGCCGTACACCTACGAATATCCCCGCGCCGCGCTCGCCGTCGACTGCGTCGTGTTCGGGCTCGACGAGACCGACCTCAAGGTCCTCCTGATCCAGCGCAAGCTCGCGCCGTTCCAGCACGCGTGGGCGCTGCCCGGCGGGTTCGTGCACGTCGACGAGACGCTCGACGCCGCGGCGCGCCGCGAGCTGCAGGAGGAGGCCAACGTCTCCGACGTCTACCTCGAGCAGCTCTACACGTTCGGCACGCTCGATCGCGATCCGCGCGAGCGGGTCGTCTCGGTGACGTACTACGCGCTCGCCAAGCTCTCGGATCACCGGATCCGGGCGCGCACCGACGCGATGGGCGTCGGGTGGTTCTCGCTCGACGATCTGCCGAAGCTCGCGTTCGACCACTCGCACATCCTGGCGCAGGCGCACGAGCGGCTCCGCGGCAAGGTGCGCTACGCGCCGGTCGGCTTCGAGCTGCTGCCACCACGCTTCTCGCTCACGCAGCTGCAGCGGCTCTACGAGATCATCCTGGGGACCGAGCTCGACAAGCGGAACTTCCGGAAGAAGATCCTCGCGACGGAGCTCGTGG
>JAPLLF010000872.1 GCA_026387715.1 Pseudomonadota bacterium | reverse complement strand
TGCGCCGCGCCGTCGCCCCGCTCGACGAGCGCGTACGTGCCCCCCGGCGTGGTCTCGGGCACCCCTGGCAACACGACGCGCCCGCCATCGAGCGCGAGCACCACGCCGTGGTCGCCGTCGTCGACGATCACGCGACCGGTGTCGTCGCCGACGAGGACCTCGCGCGCGGCGCCGCGATGCCGCGCGCGCACGACGCCGTCGGCGACGCGCACGACGACGAGCTCCGCGCCGTCGTGACGCAGGGCGTGGGTCGCGCCCGCGTCGAGCGCGAGCGCGGGGTCCGCGGCGCGCGGTGGCAACGAAGGATCGGCAGGAACCCAGGTCTCGTGATCGCCGACCCTCGCCCCGACGACGTCGCGTGCGACCCACCACAGCGTGGTGTCGGGTGCGACGGCCCAGGTCCGCACCACCGTGTTGGTGGCGACGCGCGTGATCGCGGCGCGCCCGTCCGCCTGCGAGACGACGTACGCGCGATCGAACGACGCGTCGGGCTTGCCGAGCGTCGTGAGCGTGGTGCGCGCGCCGTCGCGCGCGATCTGGATCGCCGGCGTCGCGAGCACGAGCAAGCTGTCGCCGACGGCCGCCGCCGTGGCGTTCCCCGGCAGCTCGACGACGTCGCCGACGTGCGCGCCGATCGCATCCCCCCAGAGCAAGCACGCGGCGCGCTCGCTCGCGCGCGCAGGTCGCAGCTCGCGCAGCGGCACCTCGGCGATCGTCGGGTGGCGAAACCGATCGTGGTCGTAGGCCGTGGGCCGCGACGCCGGCAGCTCCTGTTCGTCGACGAGCAGGCGGCGACCGCCGTCGAGCGCGAGCACGCCGTGACGATCGAGGGCCGCGCGCGGCACGCAGGCCGGCGGTGCTTCGTCGGGGAGGTTGCCCGTGGTCACCACCTCGTACAGCTGGTCACCGCGCAGCATGAGCACGCTCCACGCACGCGGCTGCGCCACGATCACGCCGTCGGGGATCACGCGCGGCGCGGCCTCGAGCAGCGACGCCGGCTCGACCTCGGACCCGATCTCGAACGACGTGGCGATCAGCGGCGGCAGCCGCTGGTGCGTCCCCGGCAGGTAGCGCGCCCACTGGATGCCAGCGCCGGCCGCGGCCCGCGTCTCGGCGATGCTGGCCGCGGTCTCACCGCGCAGCTCGCCGCGCCCGTGATCGGCGTCGAGGTTCCAGAGCGTGTGGTGATCGCCGAGGGCGAGCAGGCGATCGGGCCCGACGAACACGAGCCGGCTCGGGTGCTGGACCGGACCGGGCAGCGCGGTCATCTCCGCGCCGGCCCGCCAGATCTGGACGGCGCCGTCGCACGCCGTCGCCACCAGCGCGCCCGCGGCCGCGACCGCGAGCGCGTCGCAGCCGGCACGCCGCGCGATCGTCCGGATCACCTGGCCGCGCGGGCCGATCACGTCGATCCGATCCGGGCGCTGGATCGCGACGGCCGAGTCGTCGTCGGCGAACGCCAGGCTCGCGGCCGTGAGCTCGCCGTCGTCGAGCATCGCGATCCGCACGCCGCCCAGCCCATCGATCGCGAGGGCACCCTCGATGCTGGTGATCGGCCCGTTCGTGTTGCTCAGGAAGGTCGTGCCGCAAGCGCCGGGCGCACGGCACACCGCGTGGAGCGCGAAGCGACCGGTCGGGGAGATCTGCGCCAGGAACGGATAGCGGGGCCCGCGGTCGAGCGCGATCCGCCCGAGCTCGGCGCCGGTGCGCGCGTCGTACGA
>JAPLLF010000725.1 GCA_026387715.1 Pseudomonadota bacterium | reverse complement strand
CGTGGACTTCGCCGTCGGCTCGGTCGATGTCGGCCCGGTAGACGGGTTCGCGGCGCCGGGTGGTCACTTCGATGTCGGGGCCGGCTGGCGAAACGTCCGCCTGCAGCTCGAGCTCGATGCGGCGATGTGGACCGACGAGGACGCGCCGAAGGTGGTCGATCCGACGAGGCCCGCGAGCGGGTCGTACACGCGGCTCGGCGCGGGCGCCCGCTACTACTGGCTCCAGCTCGACGGCGCGCTGCGACCGTACGTCGAGGTCGGCGTCGGTCGGCAGTGGATCGCGGCGACCGCGGCGCACGTCGCGCGCAACGACGTCGAGCTCGGGTTCGGCCTGACCCAGGAGCAGCCGGTCGGCAAGTTCCTCGTCGGCGGCAACTTCGGCCTGCGCGTCGTGCTCGCCAACCCGGTCGACGACGCGACGCCGCTGTGTCGCGGCACCACCGGGTGCGGCGATCGGCCGGCCGTGCGCCACCTCGACATGGCGCTGTTCTACGTCTTCGGCTTCGGGTTCGGCCGATGAGGGCGTTGCTCGTCCTGGGCGTCCTGGGGACGCTCGCGCGCGTCGCACATGGCAACACGCCCCGCCGCGCCGGTCGTGCTCGGCAACCGGTTCACCGCGCTCGCTGGCTTCGGCATGCTCGTCCTGGAGGTCCACGACGAGACCGGCAGCGGGATGGCGTTGCAGCCGACGCTGACCCGCACCTACGATCGCGTCGAGCTCCAGGCCGAGCTCACGCTGGCCACGTGGGCGGATCGCACCGGCACGCCGCACAAGGGGCGGTTCGAGCGGATCGGCGCGGCGGCCCGCTACCAGGCGGGTCGGATCCGCATCGAGCAGACGATGACGCTCGATCTCGTGCTCGACGCCGGCGTGGGGCTCCAGCGGATCGAACGCGACGAGGACACCCTGATCGAGCGCGCCGACCTCGAGGTCGGCTTCGGCCTGCGGATGCTCACCGACATGGCCAAGCCGTCGTCGAGCCGGATGCTGTTCGGGATGGAGATGATGATGCGGTTGCTGATCATGCCCCGCGCCGATGCCAGCGCCGACCTCGCGCTAGTGCTGGTGTTCGGCATCCCCGTCGGGAAGTGAGGACCTCGACGACAGCAGCTGGACGATGTCCTCGAGCCGCGCGAGGATCGCGCGATTGACCGCTGCGTCCGCGGTCGCCCGCTCCGCGGCCTCGGCGGCGGCGGCGGCGATCTCGGCCGCGGGCGGCGCGAGCGCGCTGCTCGCGAGCGCGGGGCCGAACGTCTGCGCGAACGTCGCCAGCGCGTGGCCGATCGGCGTCGTCGGGAACAGGTTGTCGTAGCCGACCGAGAGCGCGGTCGCCATGTAGGCGATGCCGTCCCACGGCTTGGCGCAGTTCGCGTTGGTGGCGCGCTCGGCGAGGTAGAATGCGATGCCGCCGCCGAACACGGTCGTGACCAGCGCGTCGATCGGATCGGCCTTGGCCCACGTGCGGAGCTCCGCCTTCATCGTGGCGAGCTCGTCGCTCGAGTCGGCGAGCGCGTAGAGCCCCAGCGCGATCGGCAGCAGGCTCCCGAACTCGTCGAACACGCTCCCGGCCATGACGATCAGTGTGTATCGCGATCGCGTGCTGTCGAGCTGTCGCACCCATTGCAAATCGGTCACGGATGATCCGATCGTGCCTTCCGAGTTCTGTCGGAGGACTTACCGATGATCCGTCGATTGCTGAGGGGAGCTTGAGATGACCGAGTTACTGCACGCTGCGCTGCGGTTTCCCACGGTCGTGTTCACGATCGCGCTCGGGATCGCGCTCGTCTACTGGGTGTTCGTGCTGGTCGGCGCGCTCGATCTCGATCTGCTCGGCGGCGGTCACGTCGATGGGATCGGCGACGGGATCGGCGACGTGGGCGGGCACGACGTCGGGCACGACGGCGGTGGGGACGGTGGACACGACGGTGATGGCGGTGGTGGTGGGGGCGTGTGGCAGGGCCTGGGGCTCGGCGCCGTCCCGCTGACGATCTCGATCACGGTGATCCTGCTCGTCGGGTGGAGCAGCTCGCTGCTCGCGATGACCTACCTCGTCGGCGACTCGGGGCTGCTGCGCGCGCTGCTGCTGCCGTTCGTGCTCGTGCTGTCGTTGCCTGTCGCGGCGTTGCTCGTCAGGCCCCTCGCGCCCATGTTCCGGGTGCACGAGGGCAAGTCGAACGCCGACTACGTCGGCCACGTGTGCACCGTGACGTCGAACTCCGTCGACGACGCGTTCGGCTTCGCCACCATCGAGGATGGTGGCTCGCTGGTCCAGATCTCGGTGCGTTGCGACAAGGCCGGTACGTTGCTGCGCGGTGACAAGGCCTTGGTGATCGAGTTCGACGCGGCCCGACGAAACTTCGTCGTGGAGCCGGCGGTCGACATGCTGCCCCCAGCTGAAGCGGGCGAGGAGAAGTCGAATGGGTAAAGAGATGGCAATCGTGTTGATCGGTGTCGGCGGCGTCCTCCTGCTGGGGATCCTCGTGCTCATCGCGCGGACGTGGCGCCAGGTCCATCAGGGCCAGGCGATGATCGTCAACAAGATGGGTAGCGAGCCCAAGGTGACGTTCACCGGCGCGATCGTGCTGCCGATCGTCAACAAGGCCGAGGTCATGGACCTGTCGGTCAAGACGATCGAGGTGATGCGCCGCGGCAAGGAGGGCCTGATCTGCGCCGATAACATCCGCGCCGACATCAAGGTCACGTTCTTCGTCAGCATCAACAAGACGGTCGACGACGTGCTCCGCGTCGCCCAGACGATCGGGTGCGTGCGCGCGTCGCAGCAGACGACGCTCGAGGAGCTGTTCGCCGCGAAGTTCTCCGAGGCGCTCAAGACCGTCGGCAAGAACATGGAGTTCGAGCAGCTGTACACGCAGCGCCAGGACTTCAAGAACAACATCAAGAAGGTCATCGGCGAGGATCTCAACGGCTACGTCCTCGACGACTGCGCGATCGACTACCTCGAGCAGACGCCGATCGAGATGCTCGATCCGAACAACGTGCTCGACGCGCTCGGCATCCGCAAGATCACCGACATCACGTCGTCCGCCGCGATCGACACCAACCAGCTCAAGCAGCGCCAGCGCATGGAGGTCGGCAAGCAGGACCTCACCGCCCAGGAGGCGATGTACAGCTTCGAGCAGGCGCAGGCCGAGGCCGAGGCGAAGATGAAGAAGGAGATCGCCGTCGCGCAGGCGCGCGAGCAGAACGAGGCGAGCCGGTTCACGCTCGAGGAGGAGAAGCGCACGCACGTCGAACGCCAGCGCGCCGACGAGCAGATCCAGATGGCGGAGCAGGCCAAGCTGCGCGCCGTCCAGGTCTCCGAGCAGGGGCGCATCCGCGAGGTCGAGGTCGAGAAGGTGCGCGTCGCCAAGGCGCACGATCTCGAGGAGGTCGGCCGCACCCGCGAGGTCAGCCTCAACCAGATCGAGATGAACAAGGCGGTCGAGACCGAGAAGCGCTCGATCGCGGACATCATCCGCGCGCGCGTCGCGGTCGACAAGACGGTCGCCGTCGAGGAGGAGTCGATCAAGGACCTCCGCACCGACGCCGAGGTCAAGCGCCACAAGAACGTCACGATCGTCAAGGCCGAGGCGGAGGCGCAGGGCGTCTTCATCAAGGACATCAAGCAGGCCGAGGCCGAGCAGCAGGTCGCGCAGGCCCACGCCAAGAAGCAGATCATCCTCGCCGACGCGGCGATGGAGGCGAGCGACAAGGAGGCGCGCGCCGCGATCCGCCGGTCCGAGGGCACCCAGGCCGAGGCCGCGGCCGAGGGCCTCGCGCACGTCCGCGTGAAGGAGGCCGACGCGCTCGCGATCGAGAAGGTCGGGCTCGCCGAGTCGCGGGTGCGCGACGCCCAGGTCCAGGTCACCGACCGCGAGGGCATCGTGGTCGCCGAGAACGTGCGCCGGAAGCTGCTCGCCGAGGCGCAGGGCCACGAGGCCGAGGCGCTCGCGATCGAGAAGACGGGCCACGCCAACGCGTCGTCGCTCCGCGAGAAGCTGCTCGCCGAGGTCGCGGGCAAGGACGCCGAGGCCGGCGTGATCCAGAAGCGCATGCTCGCCGAGGCGACCGGGCTCGCCGAGAAGGCCAAGGCGATGCAGCAGCTCACCGGCGACGCGCGCGCGCACGAGGAGTTCCGGCTCCAGCTCGACAACGACCGCACGATCTCGATCGAGCAGATCAAGGCGCGCGTCGTCATGGCCGAGCAGCAGGCGCGCGTGATGGCCGAGACCATGGGCCACGCCGACATCAAGATCGTCGGCGGCGACGGCCAGTTCTTCGACCGCTTCGTCAAGGCGGTGTCGCTCGGCAGCTCGATCGACGGCGTGTTCGACCACTCGGAGGTGGTCCGCAAGGCGGTGGGCTCCGGTCTATCGTCGACGATGGCGGGCGCTGGCAACGGCAAGGGCGCCGACACGCTCGCGCTCGTGCTCGCCAACCTGATGGGCAAGGCCGACGACTCGACGAGGACCAAGCTCAAGAGCTTGCTCGACCAGGCCAAGCAGCTCGGGGTCCACGACGACAAGGTGAGCTGAGTCGATGGCCGAGGGCAAGGGCGCGCCGGCGATGGACGCGGCGGGCGACGTCGACGCCACCCTCACGGGTGGCAATTACGAGGTCCTGCGCGCGCGGTTGGCGGCGTCCGGTGGCGAGCTCGCGCGCCGCGCCGAGGGGCTCAACGCGCAGCGCAAGGCGCTGTTCGGCGCGACCGAACCCCAGCTCATCGCGACCGAGCGCCTGCGCACCGAGCACAACTGCATCCCGGTCGACCTCGTCGGGATCGGCGGCGATGTGCTCGTCGGCTTCAACGTCTTCCTCGGGCTCAAGGCCGAGACCAAGATCACGGACGTCCTCGCGCTCCACCGGTTCGCGCCGCTGCCGGGTGGCGGCTTCGATACGGCGCCGCTGCCGGCCGACGCCCACGACGGCTTCCTCGTCGGCGCGGAGCTCGAGCGCGACTTCGCGAACCTGTATCGCTACTACCGCGACGCGCGCTTGATCCAGCTGGTCAAGCGCGACACCCAGCTGCTCGCGGTGTTCCAGGCCGGCGCGACCTGGCGGGACATCAAGGTCCTGCGCTGGCGCATCGAGCCGACCGGACGGATCGTGTACGTCGACGATCGCGGCGATCGCGATCACGCGGCGGTGTTTCCGGCGGCGTACGACTTCACGTGGACCGAGGTCACCCGCGATCACCAGGTCGCGGGCAAGCACCCCCACTACAACCTGCTCGACACGGTGTTCGTCGAGTGCGTCCACGGCGACCTCACCATCAAGGTCGAGAACAACACCGAGGCCGGGCACGGGATCTACGCCGAGCCGGTGGACGACGCGAACCAGTCGCTCGACGACGCGCGGATGTTCTATGCGGCGATCGGCAAGCGGGGGCTCATCGTCCTCAAGGTGCTGCCGTTCCGCGAGACCGCCTGGCGCTACCTGGTCTTCGATGTTCGCTCGCAGACCGTCGTGCGCGCCGACGGCATCGCGCTCGGCTGCCGGTCGCTGCCCGAGGACCACGGCATCGTGTTTCCGGGCGGCTACGTCCTCGTCGGCGGCGATCACAAGTTGTTCGACGGCGACGCGGCCGACTACGTGCTCGAGCACGAGTTGCGGTCGCCCAACGGCGAGGACGTCCAGTACGTCTACTTCCGCGGTCACGACGGGACCTACTGGCTCTACGCCTACAACCTGATCGAGAAGGCGATCGGCGCGCCGATCCAGTGCAACGGGTACTCGCTGTTCGCCGACGGCCAGATGGTCGTGATGCGCGGCGTGGCGTCGGAGTCGACCCGCGTGCACCCGATGCAGGTGTGGCAGACGCCGTTCACCTCGGTGGAGCACGCCGCCAGCGCGCCGACCGACGGCAGCTACCTGGGCAAGGTCGGCAACGCGGACCTCGTGCGCGGCCTGTCGGACGCGCTGTCGATCGCGCGGCTCGCGCGGGCCGAGGCGCCCCGGCGCACGACGTTCGAGGACATCCTCGCGCTGTCGACGCGCGCCACCGACGCGTACTACTGGCTCGGGCACGCGGACGCGGGCGACCTCAAGGCGGCGATCGCCGACGTGCGCGCGACCGCGAAGTTGATCCTCGACGAGTACGACAAGGTGATCGCGCTCGAGCGCGAGGCGGCGCGGGTGATCGCGGCCGCCGAGGCGATGGTCGCGGAGCGCCTGCGCACGACGCGGTCCGAGGCGTTCGATCGCGTCGAGCCGTTCCTCGTCGCGCTGACCAGCCTGCGCGGCGCGCGGGGCGAGCTCATCACCAAGCAGGACACGCGCTTCATCGACAAGGCGCGGCTGGCCGCGCTCGAGGCCGAGGTCGTCGTCGCGTTCGATCGCGTGACCGCCGATTGCGTGACGTTCCTCGCCCGGGGGGACGCGTTCGGCGAGCTCGTCGGGCGGGCGGCGGAGCACGCCACGCGGGTCGGCGGGATGACGCGGGCGCTCGAGATCAAGGCCGTGCGCGAGGAGATCGATCAGGTCGCGACCGGCGTCGATCTGCTCGGCAACGTGATCGGGTCGCTCAAGATCGAGGACACCACCCAGCGCACCGCGATCCTCGAGAACATCACCGACGCGTTCGGCCAGGTGAACCGCGCCCGCGCGACCATCGAGGTTCGCTACCGCGAGCTCGCCCTCAAGGAGGGCCGCGCGGCGTTCGGCGCGCAGGTCAAGCTGCTCACGCAGGCGGTCGCCTCCGCGCTCGCGCAGTGCGACACGCCCGAGCGCTGCGACCAGGAGCTCACGCGGCTGCTCGTCCAGCTCGAGGAGCTCGAGGGACGCTTCGCGGACATCGACGAGCTCATCGCCGAGCTCGCCGACAAGCGGGTCGAGATCGTCGACGCCGTCGGCGCGCGCAAGCAGGTGCTGGCCGCCGAGCGCCAGCGGCGCGCCGCGAACCTCGAGAAGGCCGCGCAGCGCATCCTCGACGGCGTCATCCGGCGGGCGACGCAGCTCGCGACCGGCGACGAGGTCAACGCGTACTTCGCCGCCGACGCGATGGTGCAGAAGCTGCGCGACATCGGCGCCGAGCTCGGGACGCTCGGCAACGGGGTCAAGGCCGACGAGCTCGAGGCCAGGCTCAAGGCCGCGCGGCAGGACGCGCTGCGAGGGCAGCGCGATCGCCAGGATCTGTTCGAGGGCAGCGAGCTCTTGCGGTTCGGCGAGCACCGCTTCACGGTCAACGCGCAGCCGCTCGAGCTCATGATCGTCCCGCGCGACGAAGGGCTCGCGGTGCACCTGACCGGCACCGACTTCTACGAGCCGATCGTCGACCCGGCGCTCGAGGCGGCCCGCCACCTGTGGGCGCAGGATCTGCCGAGCGAGTCGCCGGCGGTGTATCGCGGCGAGTACCTCGCCGCGAGCGTGCTCGCGGAGCACGATCCGGGGGCGCTCGCCGACGCCGTCCGCGGCGGCACGCTCGACGCGCTGGTGCGGCAGCTCGCGCAGGAGCGGTTCGACGAGGGCTACGAGCGCGGCGTGCACGACGCGGACGCCGCGAAGATCCTCGAGCGCCTGCTCGCGATGCGCGACGGGGCAGGGCTGCTCGCGTATCCGACCGCGGCGCGCGCGCTCGCGGTGATGTACTGGACGTCGGCGGCGTCGGCGGCCGACTCCTCGGCGGCGAGCGCGAGCCCGCGGCGCTGGCACCGGGCGGCGCAGAGCCTGGCCCGGCTGGTCGACGTGTTCGGTGATCGCGGGGCGCAGGCCCAGCTCGCGGGTGAGATCGCGGGGCCGCTCGCGGCGTTCGCCACGCGCGAGAAGATCGTGGGGGATCCGGCGCTCGCGGCGAGCTACCTCGTGCGCGAGCTCGCCGCCGCGGACCCGCGGTTCGTGGTCAGCGGGACCGCCGTCGCGATCGTCGACGCGCTCCACGCCGAGCTGGTCGCGCGGGGCGCGATGGCGACGTTCGACGAGGATCTCACGGCGCACGCGGCGATGCCCGGCGAGACGCTCGCGCTGGCCCGCGCGTGGGTCGACGGGATCGTCGCCCGGAAGCCGGACCTCGCCTCGGCGGCGGACGAGGCCGCGGCGGTGCTCGCGACGCCCCGGCTGGCCCGGCAGACGTCGAGCGCGGTGATCGAGACGACGGTGACCGGCCTGCTCGGACGTCACCCGCGGATCTCCAACGGGACCCTGGCGCTTCGCCTCGACGAGCTCACGGCGCGGCTCACGCAGTTCCGCACGGTGGAGGCGCCCGCGTTCCGCGCGCACCGGACGCTGCGCGGCGAGATCGCGAGTCGCGAGCGCCGGCGCCTGCGCATCGACGAGCTCAAGCCGCGGGTGATGTCGTCGTTCGTCCGCAATCGCCTGATCGACCAGGTCTACCTGCCGCTCGTCGGCGCGAACCTCGCCAAGCAGCTCGGGGCCGCGGGCGCCAACAAGCGCACCGACCAGATGGGCATGCTGCTGCTGATCTCGCCGCCGGGCTACGGCAAGACCACGCTCATGGAGTACGTCGCCGCGCGGCTCGGCCTGGCGTTCGTCAAGGTGAACGGTCCGGCGCTCGGACACGCGGTGACCTCGCTCGATCCCGCCGAGGCGCCGAACGCCACCGCGCGTCAGGAGATCGAGAAGGTCAGCCTCGCGCTCGAGATGGGCACGAACGTGATGCTCTACCTCGACGACATCCAGCACACCTCGCCCGAGCTGTTGCAGAAGTTCATCTCGCTGTGCGACGCGCAGCGCAAGATCGAGGGCGTGTGGCGCGGCAAGACCCGCACCTACGATCTCCGCGGCAAGAAGTTCTGCGTCGTGATGGCGGGCAACCCGTACACCGAGAGCGGCGAGACCTTCCGGATCCCGGACATGCTCGCCAACCGCGCCGACGTCTACAACCTGGGCGACGTGCTCACCGGCAAGGGGGAGTCGTTCGCGCTGTCGTTCCTCGAGAACGCGCTGACCTCCAACCCGGCGATCGCGCCGCTCGCGACGCGCGAGCTCGGCGATCTCTACAAGATCATCCGGATGGCGCAGGGCGAGCCGATCCCGACGACCGAGCTGACCCACGGGTACGCCGCCGTCGAGCTGAGCGAGATCCTCGCGGTGATCCGCCACCTGTTCGTCGTGCAGGCCACCCTGCTCGAGGTCAACAGCGAGTACATCCGGTCGGCCTCCCAGGCCGACGCGTTCCGCACCGAGCCGCCGTTCAAGCTGCAGGGCAGCTACCGCAACATGAACAAGATCGCCGAGAAGGTGGTCTCCGCGATGACCCCCCAGGAGCTCGACGCGCTGATCGACGATCACTACCAGGGCGAGTCCCAGACGCTGACCACCGCCGCCGAGCAGAACCTGCTGAAGCTCGCCGAGCTGCGCGGGCGCGCGACGCCAGTCCAGGTGGCGCGGTGGCTCGAGATCAAGGCCGAGTTCGTGCGCCAGCGTCGGATGGGCGGCGCCGGCGACGATCCGGTGACGCGGCTGGTGGGCACGCTGTCCGGGCTCGGGACCGAGCTGGGGACCATCGGCAAGCACATCGCCGACAAGCCCCTGCCGGGCGACTCGGAGGCGTGGCTCGGCCCGCGGCTCGACTCGCTCGCGGCGTGGCTCGCCGACACGGTCCGGGAGCACCTCGCCGAGCCCAAGGGGATCGCGGCGTCGTCGTCGCCCGGTGCCAGCGGCGAGGCCGCCAGCGGCACGCCGGCGCGCTCGGAGGCCGACACGCAGCAGCTGCTCGCGCAGATCCGGCGCATCGAGCAGTCGCTCGTGCCCGTGGTCGGGGCGGCGATCGAGCAGCGCGCGGGCGACACCCTGCTCGCGAACAAGATGGTGCAGATCATCGAGCTGCTCGAGCAGCTCGATGCGCGGCTCAGCGTGCGGTGACGGGCGCGAGCTCGGCCAGCGTGTCCGCGAGGTACCGCGTGATCTGTGCCGGCGCCGGCGTCAGGCAGTCGCCACGCTGCGTGACCACCGACTCCCACTTCCAGTAGCCCGGTGGCTTCGGCGGCGCGGGGGTCTTGCGCTTCCAGTACCACAGGCGTGGCTCGCGCAGGCCCGGCGGGAACGGGGTCGCCGCCGCCGTGTAGTCGTTGGTCCACAGGTAGAACCGCGGGACGAAGCCCTGCACAGTGCCGCGCGCGACGATCGCGCGCAGCGTCGGTGGATCGCTCGCGAGGAACGCGTGGAGCTCGGCGAACGCGCGCTCGGCGCACGCGATTGCGGCCGGGCTCGCGGAGCGCTTGTTCGGCGCGTCCTCGCCGGCGACGAGCTCGCCGGCGACGGGATAGAAGCCCCACAGCACGTCGGTGGGATAGTCGAGGTCCGCGGTTCCCGCATAAGGCCAGTACTCGGCGCCGACCAACGTGTAGCCGCCGAGCTCGAAGCTCGCCATCCGAGGGGCGCTCGATGATGTCGGCGCGGACGCGGCGCCACCACAGCCAAGACCACCGAGCAAACCCACGAGCCACAGGACGCGCATGTCGACCGTCATACCGCAGGATGGCGCAGCAGCCGCGCCAGGTCGCCATGCTCGGCGGCGACCTGCTCGACCCGGCGGTCCGCCAGGCCGCGAAACAGCAGATAGCGACCGTCGGCGAGCTGCGCCTTGACGAGGTGGCCGTCCGAGGTGCGCAGGCCGACCGGCGACGGCTCGGCGCGGACGCGCGCGAAGTCCACCGCGTGGCGCGTGCCGTCGTCGAGCTCGGTGGTCGCCGCGACCACGATCTGCGCGTCCGTGATCGCGAGCTGCGAGCCGCGCTCCTCGACGCGCCCGTAGGAGTTGTCGGCGAACACCAGCTCGAAGCTCGCGGCGTGGTGCGCGCGCACGATCGCCGGGCAGTCGCCGCTCGGCGTGTGCCCGACGACGACCCGGTCGATGCCGCTCGCCTGCAGCCACGCCACGACGTGGGGCGCGGGCAGCTCGGCGGCCGGGTGGGCGGCCGCGAGCTCGTGGGTGTAGAAGGCGTCGAGCGCCGCGAGCCACGCGTCGACGGTGGCCGCGCGGTCGCCCGTGGCGCCGCCCGGGGTGTACCCATGGTTCTCGGACGTCACGCCGCCGTGCACGAACAGCGTCGCGCCGGCCCGGTAGCCGAGGCGGCACGCGGCGAGGTACTGGCGCAGCGCGCCGGTCGGCGCGAGATCAGCGAGGAAGCTGTCGACGACGTCGTCGTCGCGCGTCGTGCCGAGCTCGGTCGCCCGATGCTCGAACGCGCTGCGCGCGCCCATCGTGTTGGCGAAGATCCAGCGCAACAACTCGCCGCGGGACCCGTCGGTCGGCGCGCCGGGCGGCGGGGCGCCGCCGAGCTCGCGGACGAGCCGCAGCTTGTTGAGGTCGCGGTTGCCGGCGAGCAGCACCACCCGGTCGCCGTAGGTGCGGCGGGCGGCGAGCAGCGTGTCGACGATCCGGCGGGCGTGCGGGCCGCGATCGATCGCGTCGCCGCCGAACACGAACGTCGCGCCGTCGGCGATCCGGAGCGTCCCTCCGACGAGCGAGACCAGCGGGTTGTCGGCCGCGAACGACGCGAGCTTCTCCCACTTCCCCTCGACGTCGGTGAGGTATGCGATCGACACGGGCATGGCCGTGAATACCAGCTACGGTCAGTGCATGATCACGATCAAGATCAAGAATGTCGACGACCTCGTCGAGCAGCAGCGCGGCTGGTTCGTCGCCAACGTCGTCGGCGCGGTCGTCGACCTCGGGCCGCGCGCCCGGGCGGTCGTGATCGAGAAGCTCAAGGCCTCGTTCCTCGAGCAGGGCATCGACGCCGACATCGACCGGCGCGACGACGACTGATCGTGGCCAAGCCCGTCACGCCACCGCCGCCCACGGTGCGCATCAAGCCCAACGCCAAGTGCTGCAACTGCCAGCATTACGTCGACGAGCGCTGTCGGGAGCGCAGCGTGCCGCGGTTCTGCGGCGCGAGGTACCTGAAGATCGCGTAGTGTCGGCGCCATGCGTCGAACGTGGTTCCGGTCTGTCGTGGCGATGTGGGTCGCGGGTTCGATCGTCGGAGGAGGATGTCGCGCGCCCGCGCCGACGCCGATCCGCGACGACCCGCCACGGCCGATGCCTCCCGCGGCGATCGCGGTCGATACAATCGGCCCACGCCCACAGGTCCCGCTCACCCCGGGCGCGCCGTCGGCCACGGGCGCGCTGACGATCGGCCTCGTCGCGGCCCCGCCGGCCCCGCCGCCGCCCACGATCACCACGATCACGCGTGGGGAGACCGACGCGCTGCTCGCGCGCCTCGAGCCGCTCCCCGACGTCGCCGCCAGCCCGGCGCCGATCGTGCGCCCGCCGGCCACGCCCCCGGTGCGCGCCCAGGGCGCCCCGGTGACGCCGATCGCGTTCGTCGCGCCGACCGGCACGACGATCGCCGACAGGCCGGCGACGAGCCAGCCGAGCGTGGGCAGCCCCACGCAGCCGCTCGCCGTCCCCGAGGTGTTCCCCCGTGGGCCGACGAACGCGGAGTCCACGATCCGCGTCCGGTTCGACGAGGCCATGGTCCCGATCGCGCGCGCTGGTGAGGTCACGGGGCAGCCACCCGTGACGCTCGTCCCCGCCGTCGCCGGGACCTGGCGGTGGCTCGACACCCGCGTGCTCGAGTTCCAGACGACCGCGAAGCGGTTCCCGATGGCGAGCTCGTTCACCATCACGGTGCCCGCGGGCACGCGCGCGGTGTCGGGTAACCCGCTCGTGGCGGATGTCATCACCACGTTCACCACGAAGGCGCCCCAGGTCGTCGACTTCGGACCCCGGCTGGTTCGCCCCGACGAGCCCGTCTACCTCCTGTTCGATCAGGACGTCGACGCGGCGGCGATCGGCCCGTTCCTCGACGTCAAGACCGGGCGGAGCAAGACGAAGCGTGTGCATCAGGAGGTGACCATCGTGACGCCCGGCGATGCGAAGCTCGCGTGGGCGAAGAACCCGTCCCATCGCTTCCCGACGGATCTCGACAACGGACGCTACGTGGTCGTCGCGCCCCGCACGAGCTGGCCGGCCGACGTCAACGGCAGCGTGACGGTCAAGGTCGGCGCGCCGTCGAAGGAGGGGCCGATCACGACGACCACCGAGAGCGCGGCGTTCTTCTCGGTGGTCCCGAGCTTCACGATCCGCGGGCTCGAGTGCGACAAGCTCGCCCGGCCACAGCCCAGGCCGACGTGCGGGGCGAGCGGCGTGGTGTCGGTGGTCCTGTCGAACCCGATGGAGCGCAAGACGTTCCGTGACGTCATGTTCCAGATCGTGGGCCAGGTCGACGGCGGCAAGCCGGCCCAGCAGTACGGCGATATGCGGGTTCGCTTGCTGACCTCGGCGGCGGTCGGCAAGACGTTCACGATCAAGGTCGCGACGACCGGCCTCGTCGACATCTACGGGCAGGCGCTGGTCGATCCGCGCGACCAGACCTTCACGACGACGAAGCCGGTCGCCGATCGGGTCGATCCCTGGATCGGCGCGCATTCGAACGCCGGGATGTTCATCCTCGATCCACGGTTCGCCGTGCCGCAGTGGATCGTCGATACCCAGGCGGTCGGCGGGCTCCACGTCGAGCTCTACCGGGTCGAGCCGAGCGACTACTTCGCCTACACCGACTACGAGAACGACAAGCGCAAGCTGCCGCCGGGCAAGAAGCTGTTCGACAAGACCTACGCGGTCGGCGCGGGGTTCGGGGGCACGCTCCGGCAGGACCTGCGCCCCGCGCTCGACGCCAGCGGCACCGGCCACGTGATCGCGGTCGCGTCGGCGACGCCGGCATCGTCCAAGACCGAGAGCCTGCGCCAGCACGTGTGGATCCAGGTCACCAAGCTCGGGCTGACGGCGCGCTACGACGGCAGCAACGTGCACGCGTGGGTCGACAGCATCGCGACCGACGCGAGCTTCCTGCACCCGGTCGCGCAGGTGTCCACCTCGCTCGTCGTCCAGGGGCGGACCGACGTGCCCGCGCCGGTCGCGACCGACGCCGACGGCCAGGCGACGTTCGCGCTCCCCGAGCGCCTGCCGACCAAGGTGGTCAAGGTTGCCGGCGGCGACGACGAGGAGGTCGACGAGCCGCAGCGGCCGGCGATCGTCGTCGCGCGGCGCGGCACCGAGTCGGTGTTCACGTCGATCGACGCGGCGCAGAAGGCGACGCGGCGTGACTTCGCGCGCTGGTACGTCACCGACGATCGCTTCACGTACCGCCCGGGCGAGCCGGTGTTCGTCAAGGGGTGGCTGCGGTGGACGCACGACGGCATCGACCCCGACATCCGCACGCAGCCGGGCGCGATCGCGTGGACGCTGCGCGACGCGCGGGGCACCAAGCTCGCGACGGGCACCGCGCCGGTCTCCGACCAGGGTGGCTTCGATCTCGAGGCGCAGATCCCCGACACCGCGCAGCTCGGCCGCGCGCAGTTCACGTTCTCGACGCCGATCCCCGGCAGCCCGAGCGACGTCGACTCGCACTCGCTCGGCATCGCCGTCGAGGAGTTCCGGACGCCGGCGTTCGCGGTGACGATGAACGACGACGTCACCCACACCGGCGCGACGCCGCTGTACGCGGGCGAGTCGATCGCGATGGCGGCGTCGGCGAATTATTTCGGCGGCGGCGGTCTCGGGGGCGCGAAGGTCACCTGGTCCGCGCACCTCGATCCGACGACCTACCATCCGCCGGGCTGGCCGGCGTTTCACTTCGAGCCGGGCGTCCGCGCGCCCAGCCCCGACGACGGCTTCTCGTTCCGGGAGCGCGCGCATGATTCAAGCGGGCTCACCGTCGATGCGCCGACGCAGCTGTCGGGTGCGGCGAGCTCGAACGTCGTGATCGCGGTCCCGGCGGTGCCGTTCGCCGAGCCGGCGATGCTGTCGGTGGACGCGACCGTGACCGACGTCGATCGGCAGACGATCCGCGGGTCGTCGCGCGCCATCCTCGTGCATCCGAGCGCGTACTACGTCGGCGGGCGCGTGAAGTCCGGGGCGACCTTGCAGGGCGGCGATCTCGAGCTGATCGTCACCGACGTCGATGGCCAGGCGATCGCAGGGGTGCCGATCGAGGTCGTCATCGAGGGGGTCACCTACGCCCGTGGCAAGCCGGTGGACGCGCAAGCGTGCAAGGTGACGAGCGCGGCTGCGGTCGTGACGTGTGCGTTCCAGCGCAAGGATCAGAACCACCACTACCGGGCGTTCGCGCGCGTCGTCGACGGCCGCGGGCGCGAGAGCACCACGCTGATCGACGTGCCGTGGTGGGTCTCGGCGGAGCAGGACTTCGCGATCTCCGCGGACAAGCCCAGCTACCGGGTCGGCGACGTCGCGAAGCTCACCGTGCGCTCGACGACGGTCCCGGCCACGGCGGTCGTCACCTACGCCCGGCAGGGCGTGATCGCGCAGCGGCGCGTCGCGCTCGCGAGCGAGAAGACGATCGTCGAGCTGCCGATCGAGGCCGGGTGGGTGGAGAACGTGCACGTCCTCGTCGAGCGGCGGGGCGCGTCGACGGCGCAGGTCGATCCGAAGCAGACCGTGCCGTTGCCATCCTACGACGAGGCGGCGATCGACCTGCCGATCGAGCTCGACAGCGTGCGCCTCGCGATGACGACGCGCCCGCTGCGCAAGGTGCTCGAGCCGGGCGCGGAGGCCGCGTTCGAGGTCACGGTGGCCAAGGACGGCAAGCCGGTCGCCAACGCCGAGGTCGCGTTGATGGTCGTCGACGAGGCGATCCTGTCGCTGTCGTCGCGCATCCACGAGGATCCGCTGCCACAATTCTACGCGACGGTCGCGGCGGGCGTGCTCTCGCTCGAGACCTTCGGGCTCATCACCGATGCGGGCGAGGATCTCAAGGGCGCTCCCGGGTGGGAGCGCTACGACCTCGCGACCCACGGGTTCACCGGGACGGGTTATGGCACTGGCGGCGGTCGCGGCGGCATGCGCGGACGGAGCGTTGCGGTGCCGACGGTGTCGCTGGGGGGCGTCGTCGCGCGCAAGAACTTCCGCGCGACCGCCGTGTTCTCCCCGCGGCTGCACACCGACGCGGATGGCAAGGTGACGCTGACCGTGAAGATGCCGGACAGCCTC
The DNA here is from genome assembly GCA_026387715.1 of Pseudomonadota bacterium. Lineage (GTDB taxonomy): Bacteria > Myxococcota_A > Polyangia > Haliangiales > Haliangiaceae > JABFXX01. The sequence continues at coordinate 783 of JAPLLF010000725.1, read as the reverse complement.
ACGCGGTTTCGGGTCGTCGCGCTCGCGACGGCGAACAACCGCTGGTTCGGCAAGGCCGAGAACACCGTGCTCGTGCAGCTGCCGATCAACGCGCGCACGATGCCACCGCGGTTCCTCACGCAAGGGGACACGTTCGCCCTGCCGGTCGTCGTGCAGAACCTCGATCGCAAGCCGCGCACCGTGAGCGTCGCGGTGCGCGCCGCGAACCTCGCCTCGACCGCGCCGGGCCAGCGCGTCACGCTCGCCGTGGGCCAGCGCGCCGAGGTGCGGTTCCCGATGGCGACGACCGCGCGCGGCCTCGCCGCGATCCAGACGATCGTCGCGAGCGACGCGACGACCGCGGTCGACGCCAACACCACGCTCGTCCAGGTCTACGAGCCGGCGACCACCGAGTCGTTCGCGACCTACGGGATCGTCGATGGCGAGCCGCAGTTCGAGCAGCTCGCGGTGCCGACCGAGATCTATCCCGAGGTGGGCGGCGTCGAGGCCGAGGTCAGCTCGACGCAGCTGTCGTCGCTCACCGACGCGTACTGGTACCTCTACGCGTACCCGTACGAGTGCGCCGAGCAGCGCAGCGCGCGCATGCTCGCGACCACGGCGATGTTCGACGTGCTCGAGGCGTTCGCCACCCCGAACCGCCCCAAGCGCGCCGAGATCGAGGCGACCCGCGCGCGCGATCTCGCCAAGCTCGCCAAGGATCAGAACGACGACGGGGGCTGGAACTTCTCTCCCAAGATGAAGTCCGATCCGTTCATCACCCAGCAGGTGCTCGCGGCGCTCGTC
>JAPLLF010000694.1 GCA_026387715.1 Pseudomonadota bacterium | reverse complement strand
GCGGTGGAGGTGGGCGTCGATGGCGACGCGCCCGGCGTCGAACGGCGGGTCGTCCGTGGCGGTGCGCCCGCGCACGAGGCGCTCGATCATGAGGTCGGTGAGGTGCGCGCCGCGCACGGTACGAGCTACGCGATCACGTCGAGGGTGCGTCGACCGTTGACGTGCCGGCGCATGCGCATGCGCCAGTCGACCCCGACGAGCTCGCCGGGCTCCATCGAGCTCCACACGTTCTCGCCCTGCAGGACCTCGCTGCTGAAGATGAGGTGGTTGACGTGGCCGCTCTTGCTGGGGGCTTCGCACTCGGGGGAGAGGCTCGAGCAGTTGTCGCGGTCGCCGCAGCGCTGCTTGTGACTCGACCAGCGCAGCTCCTTGCCGCCCTGGTGAGCGACCATGGTGCTCCCATCGGTCACGATGGCGGTGAACAGCAGCTGCTCGTTGCCCTCGAGCGGCTGGCAGATGCGCTGGGCGTCGACGAAGGTCGTGCGCAGCGCGTCGATCACGTCGTCGACGACGTGCGGCTTGTCGAGCCGGCCGTGCGCGGCCAGCCGCGACAGGAACATGAAGAACAGCACCTCGCTGTCGGTCTCGCCCAGGATGAACGGACGCAAGGTGGGGTTCACCTCGGCCACCAGCGCCTCTCGCCAGGTCCCGAAGCGGGGCACGTCACCGTTGTGCGCGAACACCCAGCGCCCGTACTGGAACGGATGGCAGTTGAGCACCGAGCCGCTGCCGCCCTGGGTGGCCTTGCGGACGTGGGCGAGGACCGTCTCCGAGCTGACGACGCCGCTCACCCGATGAAACAGCGTATCGCTCAGCGCATGGCCCGGGCTCTTGGTGACGTGGGGCGCGCCATCCACGTAGTAGGCGACGCCCCACCCGTCGGGATGATTGGCGCTCTGCTGGCCGAGCGCGTTCTCCGAGGCCACCAGCGAACGATGCACCTGACTGCGGATCACACTGCGGAAACCAAAGAGCCTGCACATCTCGCAAACGATGATGCCATGGGTGGCCGTGGATCCTCACATTTCTTCGAGCGGCGCCCCACCCGCCCACATCGCCCACATCGTCCAGCGAGGCCTGGCCGCGCCATGTTACCGTCGAGAGATGCGTTCGACCTGCGCGGCGTTGATCCTGATCGCGGCCGCCGCGTGTGGCGACGTGCCGACGGAGGAGCATCCGCCGATCGTGCCGCTGACGTTCGGCGAGCTGGTGTTCCGCGTCATCCGGACCAACCTCGTGGCCGCGCCGACGTGCTCGATCGAGTACGTCGGCCAGCTCGAGCCGCACCACGCGGCCTTCGCGACCTCGGTCGACTTCGCGCTCGCCGAGGACATCCGCAACGACGTGCCCGAGCTGCTCGGCAACACGATCCAGCCGGTCGTCGCCAACGGCACGCTGCCCGGGCTCGTCGATCGCGTCGGGGAGTCGCTCCACCTGCTGGTCGATGACCAGGTCGATCCGGCCCGCAAGACGCTGACGTCGATCGTGAGCCTGTCGACCGCGCCGACGCTCCTCGAGTCGGCGATGGTGACGGACCTCGCGGCGGGCGTGCTCGCGAGCCCCACCCTGCCGGCGGTGCTGCATTCGACCCGCCTGCTCGCGCAGGAGCACGACGGCGTCGCGCTCGTCCTCGACGACGTGCTCGATCTCGCGACCCATGGCGCGGCCGCGCCGACCAACAGCTGCACCGGGCTCACGCTCGACGACGTCCAGGGCACGCTGCTGCGCACCGACGGCTTCGTCGACGATCCGCACTACGCGCTGGGCGACCCGGCCTGGATGGTGCGGCCCGATGCCCGCGGGAACCCGCGCGTCCTCGTCGATGCCGCCACCGGCAAGCTCGCCGAGCCGTTCGTCGACCTCGACGCCGACGGGGTCGCCGACGTCGGCCCGTCGGGGCGGCCGGTCGACGCGTACGGTCGCCTGATCGAGCTGTCGTACCTGCGACCGACCGGGCCGCGCGACGCGGCCGGGCGCGCGCTCAACGCTCACGGCGGCTTGCTCTACGACTACTACGACGTCAAGCGGACGGCGCTGTCGTACACGATGCAGCTGGGCGCGGACTTCCTCGCGGCCAAGGTCCACCACCAGATCCCGGCGATCGCCGACGCGGTGCTCGGCGCGCCGGTCCCGTGTAGCGACGGGACGACGACGTGTCGGGCGTACGCCACCACCAACCACCCGCTCGCGGATCTCGCGCACCTGGGCCTGGAGCTGCTGCGGTTCCCCAAGACCTCGTCGCTGATGGCCGTCCTCCACCAGCTGATGATCACCGATGCCGCCAAGGCGGAGGACCTGCTCGTCGCCGCTGGGGACGTGATCACCGCGCTGCAGGGCTCGACGCTCTCGTTGTCGGACACCGCGATGTACGACGCGCTGATCGGCGTCGTGCCGCTGGTGCGCCAGATCTTCGGCACCGCCAACACGACCGGGCTCTCGACCCCGCACCTGCTGGTCGATCTGCTCGCGAGCATGTCGCCGGCGGAGAAGGCGCAGATCGAGCAGTCGGTCGGCTGGATGGTCGAGTACGCGTCGCTCGCCAGTCGCCCGAACCCGACGCCCGACGGCCCCGCCGTGGACTACCGCCACAACCGGTTCTACCAGAGCGCCGGCAACTGGGTCGATAACCGCAGCGGCCTCGAGCAGGCGGTCGAGCTGCTCGGCTACGCCGACTGCGGCTTCATCGGCTGCTCGCAGGGCTCGTTCTCGACGAGCTGCGTCGCGGCGACCGCGCTCGACGGCCTGTTCGGCGACCCCGACGACGGCACGGTCTCCGAGTGGCTGCTCGGCGCGATGTCGAGCAAGTCCCCGGCGACCGTGTCGAGCCTGATCACCGTCATCGACTGGCTCAACAACTTCTCGATCCCGTTCGTCTGCAACGGCGCCGGCTGCGCGCTCGAGGCGCTCGGGTGCAGCTCCGCGCGTGCCGACGACGCGGCCGCACACATCCCGGCGCTGCGGAGCCTGGCGAACTCGGGAGGGCTCGACTGGCTGCTGCCGATCGCGCGCGTGTTCGCCGCGCAACACCAGATGGCCGCGCTCGTCGACATCTTCGACTACGTCGCCAGCGACCTGTGGAAGAGCGGCGAGTACGACCGCAAGGTCGACAACGCGAACAGCTTCGTGCGCCGGCTCGAGCCACCGATTTTGTCGGCGAGTAACACCCACGCCGTGGTCAAGCTGCTCGCGATGCTCGACGTGCTCCACGGCATCACTGTCCCGGGGGTCCCGGGCTCGACCGACCACGCGACCCACCTGCTCGTCGACATGGTCGACTACGCGATCCAGCAGCGCACGGTGAACGCGCGGCGAGCGCCGGTCGCGAACAGCTCGATCGCGAGCGAGCTGCTCAAGAGCGCGCGCACGGTCAGCAGCCGGATCGACGCGGCGAACGCGGAGGCCGCGCTGACGAGCGTGGTCCAGTTCGAGACCCAGTACCTCACCGAGACCACGACCCTGCCCGGCGGCACGCGCGTGCTCGCCCACCCCAACGTGCGCATGCAGCTCGCGGTCGGGCTCGACGCGGTCGCCGATCTGTCGGCGCTCGCGCCCGCCCAGCAGGCCTGCTACGTGGACCACTTCCAGGCGACGACCGAGGCGTTCCTGACCGGCCGGACGTTCGCGACGCTGGTGCGGCTCGCGAAGCACGTGATCGGCTCGCCGAACGCCGCCCCCGTCGAGGACTGGCTCGTGACGTTGCTGCGTGGCACCGCGACGGGACCGCTCTTGCAGCTCACCGCCGCCGCCTCCTCGGCCGACGTCGCCGGCGACGATCTGACCAACGTCGCGTCCTGGCTGCAGGGGGTGACCCAGAACCAGTCGTCCGCGGCGATGACGACGCTGGTCGCGCTCGACGACCTGGTCCAGAGCGATGCCAACGGGACGATGGTGCAGATCCTGCGCAACCTGGTGAGCCCCGGGCCTGCCGATGGAGCCGCGCCGGTGTCCGTGTTCGCGGCCACGCTCGGCGACGTCACCACCGTCGACACCGGCAACGCCTGCATGCTCCGCGAGGTCGTCACCGTGCCGATCCTCGAGCACGTCGTGACCTCGCTGAGCGCCTTCCTGCTGGACGACGTCTACGGCATCACGTCGATCTGGAAGCTGGTCGGCACGCTCGGGCCTCACTAGTGCGTCGTCACCTCTGCTGGATCGTCGCGCTGAGCCCTGCCCTCGCCCACGCGAACACGCCCGAGGACGTCTACGGCGCCTCGGCGCGGACGATCGCGCTCGGCGGTGCCGGCACCGCGCTGCCGGGCGACTACGCGGCGACCCACTACAACCCGGCGGGCCTGGCCTACTGCCCGTCGGACAGCCTCGCGCTCGACGTCAGCCACCTCTCCCATCACCTGACGTTCACCGACGAGAACACCAGCGGCGAGCCGCTCGTGCCCAAGCACCCGCGCGACCAGACGCGCGTCATGCTCGGCTCGTGTCTCGCGCTGCCGTTCGACCTCAGCCTGGGGATGATGCTCGGGTTCGGCATCCCCGGCGCGATCGCGCTCGACCAGCAGGTCGCCAACCCGACGCCGCGGTTCGTGATGTACGGCGAGGCCCACGAGCAGATCTCGCTCGGGCTCGGGCTGGCGTGGCGGGCCACGCCCCGGCTCTCGATCGGCGTCGGGATCGCCGTGTTGATCAAGTCGGAGCTCCCGATCGCGGCCGACTTCCCGATCCTCGAGCCCGATCCGACCGATCCGTCGGGCTACCGCCCCGTCGGCTTCACGCTCGGGCTCGGCATGGGCGCGATGACCGCGCCCCGGCTCGGCATCCTGTACACGCCGTCGTCGCGGCTGCGGATCGGCGTCGCGTATCGCGGCGCGCTCTATCACGACCTCGACGTCGACGCCGACATCACCGCGAAGCTGATCGTCGAGATCCCGATCAAGGTCCACATCGATTCGCTCGGGTGGTTCTCCCCGCGGCAGGTCTCCGCGGGCGCGAGCGGCGAGCCCACGCCGAACCTCACGCTCACCGCCGACGTGACCTACTACCGATGGGGTGAGCTGCGGACCAAGGACTCGAGCTATCCGTTCCTCAACATGTACACGCTCGATCCCGACGGCCCGTCGGGGGCGCTGGTGTTCCCGCGACCCATCCGCTCGGGCTGGCAGAACAACCTCGCGTGGCGCACCGGCGGCGAGCTCCGGGTTCGCGACGGCGCCGTCGCCCTTCGCGGTGGCCTCGGCTACCGTTCGTCGGCGGTCGACAGCGCGGAAGACTCGAACGTCAACCTGCTCGACGGCCCGGTGGTGACCGCGAGCGCCGGCGTGGCGTGGCACGTCGGCCAGCCCGCCACGGCACCCGCCGCTCCGCGCGCCCTCACCGCCCATCCCCCGCGACGGTGGTGGCGCTACGTGTTGCCCGACGTCAGCTTCACGGCCGGCGCCTTCGCACGCGTCGACCACATGCTCGAGCAGCGCGTCGATCACGCCACCGCGGCCGACGACGTGGTGCCGGAGAAGCACTTCCGGTTCGGTGGTGACGTGATCCAGGTCGGAGCCGCGTTCACGCTCGGCTGGTGACGACGTCGATCGATCGCTTGAACGCGGGCAGGATCCGCGCCATCTAATCACGCCATGTCGCCGCCACGGTTCACGAACGCGCTCCAGGCCGTGATCCGCGAGCTCGACGCGTGCACCAGCCACACCCCGGCGAGCCTCGCCGCGGCGCTGCGCCGGCCGATCTCGATCGACGACGTCGCGCCGTGGATCCGGTTCGATCCCGCCAACTACGTCCGCAGCCTCGTGACCCGCACCGATCGCTGGGAGCTTCGCCTCCTGTGCTGGCGCCCGGGCCAGTCGAGCTCGCTGCACGGGCACGGCCCGTCGGCGTGCGCGTTTCGCGTGCTGCACGGCAGCGCGCGCGAGTCGATCCTCGGCGAGCGCGATCGCACGTGGGCGCCCGGCGACGTCGTCGCCGAGGAGCGGCGGGACCTCGTGCACCAGGTCGGCAACGCCGGCAACGATGCGCTGCTCTCGCTCCACGCGTACAGCCCCGAGATCCCGATCAACGCACCATCGGCCCGCGCGGGGCGCGACGTCGTGATCGTCGGCGGTGG
>JAPLLF010000063.1 GCA_026387715.1 Pseudomonadota bacterium | reverse complement strand
ACGACAAGAAGAAGTAGGCGAAGCCTACGAGTCTGGCTTTCGCCGGTCCAGGGTGAGCGCAGCGAACAAGTAGTTCGGCGTTCGCCGGAGCGTGAGGCGACACGCCAAACGAAAAGCCCCGCTCGCGAGCGGGGCTTCTTGCGTTCTGGACGCCGGGTTCGGCGACTCGACGTGGGCTCGACTCAGCCCGCGAGGTTCAAGCGGAACAGCTGCTGGCCGAGGAGCACGAACGAGTCGTGCCCGACCGCGCGCTCGCCGTTCACCTTGACGAACGTGCCGTTTGACGAGCCGAGGTCGGCCAGGAACACGCGGCCATCACGCAGCGAGACCCGCGCGTGCAACCCGGAGACGTAGCCGTCGTCGGGGAAGTTGATCTCGCCGCGCTCGCGGCCGAGCGTGATCGACTCGCCGAGCATCGGATACGCTGCGCCGGTCACCTCGCGGCCGATGATGATCGTGAGCTTGCCCCAGAAGCCCGGGTTGGGGCTGCCCATGAGCTCGGTGCCATCCGGCGTCGGCTCGGGCGTGCCGATCAGCTCGTAGCGGATCAGCTCCTGGCCGATGCGGATGATCTGACCGCTGGTCAGCTCCTCCTCGCCGGTCATCTTCACGAACACGCCGTTGAGGCTGTCGAGGTCACGCACCATCGCCTGCTGGCCACGGATGTCGAGCATCGCGTGGACCGGCGAGAGATAGCCGTCGTTCTCGAACACCACGCCGAAGCTGCGGCCGAGCTTGTTCTCGCCCGGGCGGAGGTCGTGGGTGCCGCCCTCGCTGCCGTCGGGACGGATCAGCGTCATCGACAGCCGCGCGCGCTGCGGCTGGGGCGCGCCCATGCCACCCATCGCGTTCGGCGCGGTCGGGGCGCTGGGCATGAGGTTCGGCGCGGAGGCCTCGTCCATGCGGAATCCGCACGTGCCGCAGAACCGGAACGAAGGTGGCACGTCGTTGCCGCACGACGGACAGCGCCGCATGCCGGCCGCCGCAGGTGGCGCGAAGCCAGGCGAGAAGCCAGGCACGCCGGGAGGCGGTCCCATCGGCGCAGGCATGGATGGAGGCGGAAGTGGCCCCCCCAGCGGACCCGGTGGCGGCATGCCGGGGACCCCCCCGCCACCCATGCCGCCGGGCTGCCCGGTCGTTCGACCACCAGGCGACATCCCACGTGGCGGCTGCTGAAGTGGCGCGCCCGCCAAGGGGGAGCTCGCCGGGTCGGCCATCATGGTCTTCATCATGCCCATGTCACCGCCGGGCTTGGCAGTCGGGACCGTCAGCTCTGCCCCGCAGCCGAGGCAAAACTTGTAGTGATCCTGATTCTCTTTCCCACACCGGTTACAGACGCTCATAGTGGCTCCCACTCGTCAGACAATTTCGACCCGTAGTAGCTGCTGGCCGAGGAAGACGTAGTCCCCGTGCTTGAGGACCTGTTCGCCGGTGATCCGGACGAACGTTCCATTGCGCGATCCGAGATCGGTGACGGATAGCACGGCGGCCGATCCGGAGCTGTCGAGCTTGAGCTCGGCATGACGACCCGAGATGAACGGGTCTTCCGGGAAGTTGATGTCGTTGGCCTCGCGACCGATCGTGATGACGTCGGTGTTGAGGCGGAACACCCAACCCGCGACGCCGCCGCGGAGATGCTGGTGCACCTCGAGCGAGGCGGGGCGGACCATCGACGCCGAGAAGTACGTGCCCTCGGCGTCCGGCAGGTCCTCGGGGGTCGGTGCGAGCTTCACGACCAGGACCTGCTCGCCGACGAGGATCGTCGTCCCAACGGCGATCTCGAGCCCACCGTGGATGCGCACGAACACGCCGTTGAGCGAGTCCTCGTCGACGACGACCAGCTTGCCGTCGCGATAGGTGAAGTTGGCGTGGGTGGGGGACAGGAACGTGTCGTCGGGGAAGGCGATCGGGCAGTCGCCGCGGCCGGCGAGGTGGTCGGTGCCGGCGAGCGTGAACGAGACGCTATCCTCGCCATCACCACGGATCAACGTGAGCTTGGCGCGCGCCTGCTGCATCACGCCGCCGAACATCATCGTCGGACGGTGGCCCGCCTTCGCGACGGGCCCGACCTTGGTCTCGACGTCGAACATGTGCTCGACCACGATACGCTGTCCGCAACTCGGACAGAACTTCAGGCCGCCGGTGACGAGGTCGCCGCACTTGGGGCAGGGCGCCGCGGTCGACTGCATCGTCGCCGGCGCACGGTTCGCGGCCGGTGGCGGCTGGCTTTTTTTGGCCGCGCGTGGGTCGAGTGCGACTGCGGAACCGCAGCGCGTACATTGCGGCACCCCGATCGGGGTCAACGCGCTGCACGCGTCGCAAACGAGGCCCACGTCCATCGGCGAAGGATTCTACCGCCTTACGAAACCGAAGGTCAAAGAACGACCTGGCTAGTTCGTACTTGATGCGGCGGCACGCACAGCTGGGTCGGGATCGGTCACCAGCTCGATTCGTCGCTTACGCGCGCGATCGTCAGCGAGCTTACCCAAGCTGGTGGCAGCGGCGGCTCGAACCGGCGCTACCGCGTCCCTGGAGAGGGTCAGGAGGGCGTCCACCACCGCAGGTGAGCCGATCTGCCCCAGGGCCATCGCGACGGCCTCGCGCACGAAGTTCGATGGGTCCACGACGGCCTTGGCGAGGGCCGTGAGGTCGGCGCTCGCCCCGAGCCGCCCCATCGCGAGCGCCGCGACGCGCCGATCCGCCCACGGGCCGGTGTGGAGTACCTTCGCCAGCGCGGCGACCAGCTGGGTGGGCATCGCTCCCCCGATCGCCCGGCGCGCCCCGACCGTGGCGATCGCGTACATGGCGGCCTCGCGGACCTGCTCGGTCGGATCGGCGAGCGCCGTCGCGATGGCCGCGTCGACGCCGGCGACCTTGCCATCGAGCTTCGCCAGCACCGAGATCGCGAGGGCGCGCACCTTCGGGTCGTCGCCAGCGAGGTTCGCCGTGATCGCCGGCGCGATCGCGACGCCGATCGTGTCGAGCGCCGCGACGAGCTTGCCGTCCCGCGCGCCGACGGGCACGAGCACGCCGAGCGAGATCTGGTTCGGCGCGGTGTCGAGATCGGCGAGCACCGACACGATCACGTCGCGATGTTCGGCGAGCGCGTCGACGAGCCCCTTGGCGATGTCGTCGGCGTGCTCGATCACGAGCTTCGCGTTGCCCTGGTTGACGGGCAGCGTCCCGGGGAGCGCGCCGATCGCGATGTCGGGGGCGTAGTGCGCCTGCGCGTTGGCGCCGCGCATCGGATAGTCGCCCGCGTATGCCGGCTGCGCTGGTGGCATGCCGAGGTTGCTCGTCCGGCCGATCGCCCACACGATCTCGTCGGCGGGCCGGCCGGCGCGCGCGAAGTACGCGCGCACGAGGGGCCCGAGCGTCCTGGGATCGCCGATCTGGCCGAGGGCCCACGCCGCGAGCCGCTGGGTATCGTTGCGATTGTCGACGAGCGCCGCGAGCAAGGCCGGGATCCCGGCGGTCGCCTTGCGCATGCCGAGCGCGTACGCACAGGCGGCGCGGGTCGAGTCCGCGCGCCGGGTCTCCGCCAGCGCGGCCGTCAGGGCCGGGACGACGCGCACGTCGTCGATGTTGCCGAGCCCCAGGCACGCGAGCATCTGCACCGACGACACCTTGTCCCCGAGCGCAGACACCAGCGGCGCGACGGCGCGCTTGTCGCCGGTGCGGCCGATCGTGAACGTCGCGGATTCCCGGAGCCCGAGCTCCTGGTGATCCGCGAGCGGGAGCACGTCGACGAGCACGTTCGGATCGCCGAGCCGCCCCGCGGCCACGAGCGCGTCGATGCGCAGGCCGAGGTCGGTGACGGGCTCGGGGAGCGTGCCGACGTGGCGCGGGCCGCCGATCGGATCTCGCACCGGCTCCTGTCGCGCGATGCGCACGAGCGGGGGGGCGGCGCCCTTGTTGCCGAGGTGCCCGAGCACCGCGACGGCGACGCGCTGCTGGTTGACGTCCTTCTGATCGCGCAGCGCCTCGAGCAACGGCTGCAGGCCAAGGCCGCCGATGCGCTCGAGCTCGGTCGTCGCTGCCTTGCGCACCTCGGCGTTGCCGTGACGCACGCGCTCGACGAGCCGCGGCACGTAGCGGAGGTAGAGCAGCACGAGCTGCCGGCGATAGACCGGCTTGTGCGCCATCATGAACGACAGCGGGGAGATCACCTTCTCGAGCTCGCCGAGCGTGTCGGTCATCTCCTCGAGATCGATCGCGGCGTTGCCGGCGCGCCCGAGGATGTCCTCGTTGGTCTCGTTGCGGAGCACCGCGCGGAGCAGCTCGACCGCCTTCTGCGGCGTGCCGGTCTGGACGTAGAGCTGCGCGAGCGCGAAGTGCGCCTTGCTGTTGTGGGCGTCGAGCTTGACGGTCTGCTCGTACGCCGCGATCGCCTCGGGGAAGCGCTGCATCTCGACGTAGCGCTCGGCGAGCTCCTCGTGCGCCTGCGGGTTCGTCGGGTTCTTCTGCAGCGCCTTCTGCGCCCACTCGATCGCCTCGTCGTCCTTGCGCGCCTCGGTCTTGATCGCCGAGATCATCGTGTACGCCTCGCGCTCGCGCGACGGGGCCAGCTTGGTGAGCTCGAGGAGCAGGGCGACTGCCTCGTCGAACTTGCGCACGCGCCGGTACTCGGCGACGAGCGTCATGATGAGCTCCTGATCGTCGGGGACGCGCGCGCGCTGGAGCTTGAGCGCGTCGAGCAGCAGCGCGTACTGGTTCTTCTTCTTGTAGTACTCGACGAGGAAGTAGCCGGCCTCGACGTCGCCGGCCTTGAACTTCCGCGACCACTCGTCGGCCTTCTCCTTCTCCTTGGCGCCGTTCGTCGACTTCGTGATGAGCTGGATGTAGCGCCGGCGCGCGTCGATGCGCGCGAGCCGGTTCTGCGGCTTGTTGTCGATCAGCGCGAGGATCTTGTCGTAGTCCTCGACGGCCTTCGCGAGGCTCGCCGGATCGCGGCGGCTCTCGTACACCGCCGCGCGCATCTTGTAGAACTCGATGTTCTTGGGCTCCTTCTCGATCGCCTTGTCGAGGTTCGCGAGCGCCTCGCCGGGGTTGCCGTGCTCGCCGAGCACCTCGCCGTACTTCGCGAGCCCGGCCGGCTTGCCGGTCAGCGTCAGGCGCTTCCACGTCGCGAACGCCTTGGCCTTGTCGCCCTTCTGCCAGTACTGCTCGCCGAGCGTGACGAGGTGCGACGGCTCCTCGGGCTCGATCTTGGCGAGCTTCTCGAACTCGGCGATCGCGAGATCCTCCTTGCCCCAGCGGGTGTAGATGTCGGCGATCGCCGAGATCACGCCCGGATCGGTCGGGAACCGCCCTTCGAGCCGCACGAGCGCGTCGAGCGCCTTCTTCTCCTGCCCACGGCGCCAGTAGCGCTCCGCGAGCTCGAGCTGGAAGCGCGCCTCGCCCGGCGCGGCGCGCACGACCGCCTCGTACTGCGCGAGCGCCTCGTCGTCGCGCCCCGAGTTCTCAAGCAGCGCGATCAGGCGACGCTGGGTCTCGAGCTCCCACGGCGACTTCTGGACCGCCTTGCGCAGCGCCACGATGGCCTTGTCCTGCGCGCCGGTCTCCTCGTAGAGCTTGCCGAGCACGCTCCACTCGAAGTGGCCGCGCGCGCCCTCGGGCCACTCCTTCTCGTACTGCGCCAGCAGCGCGGGGAGGGCCCCCTTGCGACGGTAGATGTCGACGATGCGCCCGGTGAGCTCGACCTCGAGGTAGTAGCCCTTCGGGGCGCTCTTGATCGCGCGGCGGTACTCGACGACGGCCTCGTCGTCCTTGCCCATCCCCTCGAGCGCCTGCCCGCGGCGCGCGATCACCTCCATGCGGCGCGCGGGGTCGGTGCCGAGCAGCTTCTCGGCCGCGGCGTAGCTCTCGAGCGCGACGTCGCGCTTGCCGGCGGCGAGCATCGCGTCGCCGCGTTCGATCCACAGCTGCGCGTTGTTCGGGTCGAGCGCGAGGAACTGCTTGAAGTAGGCGTTGGCGCCGTCGTTGTCGCCGGTCGCGAGCGCCAGGTCCGCGAGCGACCGCAGCGCCTTCTTCTGCATGTCCTTCGCGGACGCGTGCGCGAGCGCCTTGTAGTACGCGCCGCGCGCCTCCTTGATCTTGTTCGCGGCCTTCTGGATCTCGCCGATGTAGAGCCACGTCTGCGGATCGGCGTCCTTCTTGGCGACGGCGAGCGTGTACAGATCGAGGGCGCGGGGGTTGTCGTTCGTCGAGCGGAACAGGCGCCCGAGCACGACGAGCGAGGCCCAATCGTCGGGCGTCTTGTCGAGCACCTTCTGGTACTCGCTCTTGAGGAGATCGACGGTGCGGTAGCGCCCATACATCTCGAGCAGCTTCGCGAACGATCCGCCGTCGTGAGGATTGGCGCGGAGATTCGCCTTGTAGCGCGCGATGTCGTTGAGGTTGAACGGGTCGCGCTGCGCCCCCCAATCGTCGGCGGAGACGATCCGCGCGCCCGTGGGAACGAGGGCCAGGGCAGTCGCGAGCAGGAGTGCAGGGAGGCGCCGCATCGTGGTCGATCATAGCCGCTGCGCCAGGCCGACGCCCGCCCGGAACGAACGGCTACGCGACGGTTGGCGACGGCGCGAGTCGAATGCGCGCGAGCATCGAGCCGAGCGTCTTGCGGCGCGCCTCGATGCAATAATCGCGAAGCGTGCGCGCTTGACTCTGCGCCATCGCGAGGAAGCGGACGCCGAGGCCCGAGGCGAGGTGATCGTCCTTGCGATAGCACACGCGTCCGGACGCCCAGATCGACTCCGGCAGGCCGGGCAGGTCGAGCTCGATGCCGACGACGAGCCCGGGTGGCGGCGCGATCGCCGAGATCGACGACATGTTGATCCCGGTGTCGGACAGGTTCGAGACCAGGGCCCGGATCGGACGCTCGTGGGCATACGACGTGACCATGCCTGCGAACGGAATTCGGTAGCCCAGTCGGCGGTCTTGCATTGATGTAGGATAACCGCCTACCAGTGGCGGACCCAACAAATTGCCGACGAGCGAGCACGCCGTTCCCGTTCGCGCAGCTCCGACGGCTAACCCGCGCCGACGCGGCGTTCGAGTCGGCGTGCGCGCGCTGGCTCGCGGTCCGGGGACAGGGAACGAGCCTCGCGACGCTCGTCCAGGGCCCGGTCGACGTGACCCTCGTCGGGATCGTGGGGGTCGCGTCGCCCACCCCCACGCTGCCTGCGACCCGGGTCATCGCACCGGCGGCGCGAGCGAGACGGCCGTCGTCGGGCGAGGCCCCCGCGATCGATCCAGACGCGCACACGGTGCCGTCGGGGCGCGAGCGGCACATTGACCCCTTCGACCCCTTCGACCACTTCGACCACTTCGACCACTTCGACCCCTTCGACTCCTTCGCCGCGGTCGCGGAGGTCCGGATCGGTGGCGTCCACGTGCTCGTGGTCGGCGAGGGTGGGGCGATCCGCACGCTCGCGCAGCGCCTGCTCGGTGGCCCGGTGGAGCTGGCGGCGCCGCGCCCGCTGACGACGGTCGAGCACGCGATCTTCGCGCTCGTGATCGCGTCCGCGCTCGAGGATGCCGGGGTCCGCGGCGACGTCG
>JAPLLF010000959.1 GCA_026387715.1 Pseudomonadota bacterium | reverse complement strand
GAGGACCGCTTCATCACCGTCGACCTCGACGTCGACGGACCCGTCTCCGCGCTGCGCGCGGTCTCCCATGACCCGACGCTGCGCCAGCTCGTCACGCTGCGCGACGGCCGCACCCTGACCGCCATCCAGCTCCAGCTCGAGTACCTCGACCTCGCACGCAAGTACGTCAAGGATCGCTACGGCGCCGACGCGGACGCCCAGACCCTCGACGTCCTGGCCAGGTGGGAGTCGGTGCTCGACCGTCTCGAGCGCGACCCGATGCGGCGTGCGCACCTGGAGCTCGACGTCCTCGCCCCACGTCGCGCCGGTCGCGTCGACCACGAAGCGATACGGCCCCTGCCCGCACGGCACCGAGGCGCGATACCAGCGCAGCTCCTCGACGTGCGGCTCGAGCGCGACCGCCGGGGTCGTCGCGTGGTGGGCGGACGAGCCGCACGCGGCGAGCGCGATCAGGAACACGGCGCGGTGAGCGGCGGACATCCTCGCGCATCATACGTCGAGGGAACGCGATCCGCGCAGCGCTTGCCATCTGCCGTGAGTCCCGCGACGCTCGGCCGATGATCGCCTTCCTCGGCACTGGTCTCCTCGGCTCCAACTTCACGCGCGCGCTCGCCCGGCGCGGCGAGACCGTCGCCGTGTGGAATCGCACCCCGGCCAAGGCGCAGCTCCTCGCCGACGTCGCGCGCGTCGCGCCCGATCCCGAGGACGCGGTGCGCGGCGCCACGCGCGTCCACCTGTCGCTGTCGGACGACGGCGCGGTCGACGAGGTTCTCGAGCTCGCGCGCGCGGGGCTCGACCCGAACGCGACGATCGTCGATCACTCGACGACGTCGGTCGCCGGCACCGCGGCGCGCGCGGCGCGGTGGGCCGAGCGCGGGATCGCGTTCCTCCACGCGCCGGTGTTCATGGGGCCGCAGAACGCGCTCGAAGCGACCGGCGTGATGCTCGCCAGCGGCGCGCGCGCGCGGTTCGACGCGCTCGCGCCCGCGCTCGAGCCGATGACCGGCAAGCTCGTCTACCTCGGCGAGGAGGCCGAGCGCGCCGCGGCGTTCAAGCTGTTCGGCAACCTGTTCCTCATGTTCCTGACGACCGGCGTGATCGAGATGCTGTCGTTCGCCCGGGCGATCGGCTTCGACCCGGCCGACGCGGCGACGCTGTTCGACGTGTTCGATCCGGGCAAGACGTTGCCGGGCCGCGTGAAGCGCGTGATGGCTGGCGACTTCGCCAATCCCTCGTGGGAGCTGGGGATGGCGCGCAAGGACGCGCGGCTCATGATCGACGAGGCCGGTCGCCACGGCGCGACGCTGCCGATGCTGCCCGCGATCGCGGCGGAGATGGATCGCTGGATCGCGCGCGGGCACGCCCACGACGACTGGACCGTGCTGGTCGCCGACGCGCTGCGGGGGACGCGATGAAGATCGCGAGCGTCGTGTTCCTGTGCGTCGCCAACTCGGCGCGCAGCCAGATGGCCGAGGGGCTCGCGCGGAGCCTCCTGCCGCCCGCGGTGCGCGTGCGGAGCGCCGGCAGCCGACCCTCGACCGTGAACCCCTACGCGATCGAGGTCATGGCGGAGCTCGGGATCGAGCTACGCGACCACTCCTCGAAGTCGGTCGACACGATCGATCCCGCCACGGTCGACACCGTGATCACGCTGTGCGCCGAGGAGGTCTGCCCGGTCCTGCTCGGCCAGCTGCGCCGGCTGCACTGGCCGATCGCCGACCCGGCGACCTCCGACCCGACGGTCACGCGCGACGAGCTGCTCGCGCGGTTTCGCACCGCGCGCGACCAGCTGCGCGGCCGGATCGCCGTGCTCGCCGCGCTGCTCGACGTCCCCGCGAGCCCGACCCCGAGCGAGTTCCACGCCAGCGTGCGGGTCACCGACCTCGCGCGCAGCACGCGGTTCTACGCCTGGCTCCTGGGCATCGAGCCCAAAGAGTGGACCCACCGCTACGCGACGTTCGTGCATCCCGCGCTGCACACCAACTTCGTGGTCGTGGTGGCCGACGGCAAGGAGCTCCACCACGACACGCTCTACCATCTGGGGATCGCGGTCGCGGATCGCGCCGCGGTGATCCGGGCCGCCGAGCTCGCGCGCGCCGGCGGATACACGATCGAGAAGCCGCCCCGCACGACGTGGCGCGGGACCCCGCTGCACGAGCTGTGGCTGCTCGATCCCGACGGCACGCTCGTCGAGATCTACGCGCGGCTCACCGCCGCCGAGCTCGCCGCGATGCCGGCCGACCTCGAGCCCACCCTGCTTCAGACGACCTCGATGCCCTGACGACAGTGTCGTGATCAGTCGGGATGGGGGGGCTCCAGGATCCTCGGGACCTTGTGGCGGCGGTGTGCGAGGGAATACACCGCCGGGAACAACAGCAAGGTCAGCAGGGTGGCGCTCACCAGCCCACCGATCACCACGGTCGCGAGCGGGCGCTGCACCTCGCTGCCCGGCGCCGTCGACAGCGCCATCGGGACGAAGCCGAGCGCGGCGACGAGCGCGGTCATCAGCACGGGCCGCAGGCGTTGCTCGGCCGCCTTTGCTATCGCCTCGTGCGCGGTCCGGCCGTCGTCCTCGAGCCGTCGCGACGACGACACGAGCACCAGGCCGTTGAGGACCGCGACGCCGAACAGCGCGATGAAGCCGACGCCCGCCGAGATGCTGAACGGCAACCCCCGGATCGCGAGCGCGACGACGCCGCCGACGATCGCGAACGGGATGTTGAGGAAGATCAACAGCGCCGGCTTGCCGCGCTCGAACGCGCGCCACAACAGGAACAGGATCGCGCCGAGCGCGAGCGGGATCACGAGCAACAGGCGCGCCCGCGCGCTGACGAAGTTCTCGAACTGCCCGCCCCACTCCACCCGGTAGCCGGCGGGCAGCACGACCCCGCGCTCGACGGCCCGGCGCGCGTCGTCGACGACCGACACGAGGTCGCGCCCACGCACGTTGGCCTCGACGGTGATGCGCCGCGACAGCTTGTTGCGGTTCACCACGAGCGGGCCGGTGACGGTCTCGACGCGCGCGACGTCGCCGAGCGGGACGACCGCGCCGCGATTCGAGCGCAGCGGCAGCGCGCGGACGCGATCGAGATCGCCGTCGATGCCGTCGAGCTTGACGACGATGTCGAACCGGCGATCGCCCTCGCGCACGACGCCGGCCTCGTGGCCGACCGCCATGGCCTGCGTCAGGTCGTTGACGTCGCGGACGGTCAGCCCGTGCTGCGCGAGGGCGTCGCGATCGGGGACGATCCGCAGGTACGTCAGCCCCTGCCCCTGCTCCGCGCGCACGTCGACGGCGCCGGGGACCTTGCCGACCACCCCCGCGATGCGATGCGCGACAGCCTGGAGCTGGTCGAGATCCGGACCGTAGAGCTCGATCGCGATGTCGGACTTGACGCCCGCGACGAGCTCGTTGGTGCGCATCTCGATCGGCTGCGACATCCCGATCGAGAGCTCCGGCACGTTGGTGGCGAGCGCCAGGGCCACCGCGTCGGCCACACTCGCCTTCGTCCGCCCGGCCCCCCACGTCGACGGCGGGTGGAGCTGGATGTAGATGTCGGTCTGCTCGATGCCCATCGGATCGTTCGCCAGATCCGGGGCGCCGGTCTTCGACACGACGTGCGCGATCTCCGGAACCTCGAGGATCGCCTTCTGGAGCCGCGCATCAGTCGCGATCGACTCGGACAGCGCGACGCCGGGCAGCCGGCGCGCCTCGACCAGGATGTCGCCCTCGTCGAGCTTGGGCACGAACTCGGCGCCGACGCCGCGCGCCGCGACCACGCCGGCCACGAGCACTCCCAGGCCGAGGGTGACGGTCACGGCGCGTCGACGGAGCGCCCCGCCGAGCGCGGGTCGATAGAGCCGGTGGAGCGCGCGCATCACGAGCGTCTCGCGCTCGGCGGGGTTGCGCAGCAGCACGCTCGCCAGCACCGGGACGAGCGTGATCGTCGCGACGAACGCCCCGCCGAGCGCCCACAGCACGGTGGTGGCCATCGGGTGGAACAGCTTGCCCTCGACGCCCCCGAGCCCGAGGATCGGGATGTAGACGATCGCGATGATGAGCTGGCCGAACAGGCTCGCCGACAACATCTCCACCGACGCGCCCTCGACGACCGCCACCCGCTCGGCGTCGGTCAGCGCGCGGCCCTCGCGATGGCGCGCCTCCGCGAGCCGCCGGACCGCGTTCTCGACGACGATCACCGCGCCGTCGACGATCAGCCCGAAGTCGATCGCGCCGAGGCTCATGAGGTTACCGGACGCCCCCCGCGCGTTCATCACGAGCAGCGCGAACAGCATCGCCAGCGGGATCACGAGCGCGACGATCACGCCGGCGCGCACGTTGCCGAGCAGGAAGACGAGGACGAGGACGACCAGGAGGGCGCCCTCCGCCAGGTTCACGACGACCGTGTGGATCGTGCGATCGACGAGCGCGGACCGATCGTAGAACGCCTCGATCCGCGTGCCGCGTGGCAACGACGGCGTGAGCTCGGCGACCTTGGCCTTCACGGCCTCGGTGACGGTGCGCGAGTTCGCCCCCATCAGCATCATGACGACGCCGACCGTGACCTCGCCGCGACCGTCGATCGACGCCGCCCCACGACGCAGGGCCGAGCCGAGCTCGACGCGGCTCGCGACGCGGCCGATCGTCACCGGCACGCCGTCGCCGCTCGTCCCCACGACGACCTTGCGCAGATCCGCGAGCGACCGGATCGATCCCAGCGACCCCAGGACGAGCTGCTCGCTGCCACGCTCGAGGTAGCCGCCGCCGCCGTTGCCGTTCGCGGCGTCGATCGCCGCGACGACGTCCGCGACGCTGATCCCCGACGCCTGGAGCCGCCGCGGATCGAGCGCGACCTGGTACTGCTTGGTCTCGCCACCGAAGCTGTTGACCTCGACGACCCCCGGCACCATGCGCAGCTGCGGCGCGACGAACCAGTCGAGGGTCTCCTTGAGCTCGCGCGGCGTCTTGCCCTCGCCGCGCACGACGAACTGGTAGATCTCGCCGAGGCCGCTGGAGATCGGCCCCATCTCGGGCGTGCCGTACTCGCGCGGGACAGCGTCCTCGGCCTCCCGCATCCGCTCCGTGATCATCTGGCGCGCGAAGTAGATGTCGGTGCCGTCCTCGAACGCGACCGTCACGACCGAGACGCCGTACTTCGACAGCGAGCGGATCTCCGTCGTGTGCGGGATGCCCGCCATCGATCGCTCGACGGGCACCGACACGTACTGCTCGACCTCGACGGGCGACAGCGCCGGCGCCGTCGTGATGATCTGCACCTGGATGTTGGTGACGTCGGGGACGGCGTCGATCGGCAGCTGGATCGCCGCGCGGACGCCCGCGATCGCGAGCAGCACGAAGCCCGCGACCACGAGCAGGCGGTTGCGGAGCGACCACCGGAGGATCGCCGCGATGAGCCCCATGGCTACTCGTCCTCCCCGAACGTCGCCTTGAGCGCGAGGCTCTTGAGCGTGAACAGCCCGTCGACGGCGACCCGCTCGCCCGCCTTGACCCCAGCGACGAGCTCGACCTTGCCGCCGCTCGCGTGACCGAGCTCGACCTGACGGAGCTCGAACTCGCGGGCCGCGGTCTCGACGAACACCACCGGGTGATCGTCGATCTGCGCCACGGCCGCGGTCGGCGCCACCGGCCCCGGCG
The DNA here is from genome assembly GCA_026387715.1 of Pseudomonadota bacterium. Classification (GTDB taxonomy): domain Bacteria; phylum Myxococcota_A; class Polyangia; order Haliangiales; family Haliangiaceae; genus JABFXX01. Next base: position 2,785 of record JAPLLF010000959.1, on the reverse strand, counting down.
GCCGCGTGACCGGATCGGCGATCACGACGTGGACGGTGCCGAACAGCCCGATCTTGAGCTTCGCGTCGCGGTCGTCGATCGTCACGCGGGCGAGCACGGCGCGCGCCATCGGCTCGACCTGGCGACCGATGGTCAGCACCTTGCCGGGGAAGCGGACCTCGGGATACGCGTCGAGCGTCACCTCCGCAAGCGCGCCCTCGTGGACGCGCGCGAGGTCGTTCTCGAACAGCCGCGCGAGGAAGACGGCGTGATCGAGATCGACGATCTCGGCGATCACGTGATTCGCGTCGACCGGCTGGCCGACCACGCCATCACGCTTCGTGATCACGCCGGCGAACGGCGCGCGGAGCTGCAGGCGCGCCGTCGCCCCGCCCCCGCCGCCCATGCTCGACAGGGTCTGCCGGGCCGCCGCCACATCGGCGTCGAGCACGCTCGCATCGGCGCGCGCGGACTCGAGGTCCTGCGCGGACGCGGTGCCCAGCTTGACCAGCTCGACGAGACGTTCGACGCGCTTGTGCGCCGCGTCGGCGCGCGTCGACGTCGTGCTCAGCTCGGCGTGCACGCGCGTGACCTCGCTCGACTCGATCGTCGCCAGCACGTCCCCCGCCTTGATCTGCTGGCCCTCGTGGAACGAGACCTCGACGATCCTCCCGGCGACGCGCACCGGGACCTTCGCGACGTGATCGGGATCGGCGGCGACCTCGCCGGTGAGATCGACGCTCGCGGGAATCGAGCCCAGCTCGAGCGGGGCCACCAGGACGTGCGCGTCCCTGGCCACGCGCTCCGACACCGACACCCGCGTGACCGGACCTTCTGGACCTGTGGGGGGATCGACTGGCCTGGGTGGGTCGGCAGGCGCCGAACCTCCCCCACAGGCCGCGACCAGGAGCAAACCGAGCGTCCAGGTGTTGTGGCCGATCATCGCGTCACCTCCAGGCTCGCGGCGAGCGCCAGCGCGGCCCACGCGTCGATCGCCGCGAGCCTCGCGTCGAGGAACGCGATCCGCGCCGCGACGAGCTCGCGCTGCGTCGTCGTCAGCTCGACGAAGTCCAGCCCACCCCTCGTGAACGCCTCCTGCGCGGCGACGAGGTTGTCGTGCAGGTGATCGGTGATCTCGCGATCGAAGCCAGCGACGGCGGCGCGCGCGCGGTCGTCGTTGGCGTAGGCGAGGCGGACGCGGCGCTCGACGTCGACGCGTTCGCGGGCGAGCTCGAGCTCGGCGCGCTGGGCGTCGACGCGGGCGACGGCGCGCTCCCCGCGATTGGCGTTCCGCCAGGCGAGCGGCAGCGCGATCGAGGCGACGACGGCGTGCGCCCCGTCCGGATCGGGCGCGTAGGCGTAGCCGAGGCCGACGGTCGGATCGGGAACGCCGCGCGCATCGGCGTCGTCGATCCGCGCGCGCGCGAGCGCGAGGTCGGCCGCGCGCGCCGCGACGTCGGGGTGCCCGCGCAGCGCGCGCGCGACGGCGTCGTCGACCGAGGCCGCGACCACCGCGGGCGCGCCGACCTCGCCCACCGGCTCGAGCACCGCGGTCGGGGGAGCCCCGATCGCCGCGGCCAGCTCCGCGAGCGTGTTCGCCGCGGCGATCTCGGCGTCGAACCGCTCCTGGCGCGCCCGCCCGGCGTCCGCCGCCGCGAGGTTCGCGCGTAGCTTCGTGGTGCCGCCGGCCAGGACCGAGCGCTGCATGGCCGTGGCGAGCGCGGTCGCGAGCTGCTCGACCTCGGCACGCGTCGCGAGGCGATCGCGCACGACGAGGGCGTGCTGGAACGCGCGCCAGGTCTCGATCCGCGCGACGAGGAGCGAGCGCACACGCGCCGCGTCTGCCCCGCGCGAGGCAGCCTCGGCGAGCGCCGTGCGGGCCGCGCGCTTGCCGCCGCGCTCGATCGTCAGCGCGAGGCCGACGCCGATCTGGATGGACCAGCCGGCGCCGAACTGCGGCCCGACCGACGCCGAGACCTCGGGGTTGTAGAGCGGCGCGTCGGCCCCGCGTACCGCCGCGCGCGACGCGTCGACGTCGAGGGACGCCACCTGGATGCTCGGGCGCTGGGTCGCACGCGCGAGCGCTTGCTCGATCGTGATCGGTTCGGAATGTGCTGGATGGGGATGGATCGTCGCGGTGAGGCCCATGAGGGCCCCGACCACGGCGATCGCCGTCGTCTTCTGCATGTACGTCGCTCCTCGGGCACACGCGTGCCCCTGCTCGAACTGGATCCGGGTGGACGCTCAGCTCAGGCGATCGGAGGGCGAATGATCGGCGTCGGGGCGGGCTGGCCGCGAACGGCCAGCGGAGGTGGGGTCTCGAGGATGCGCGTCACCCGGATCGGGAGGATCGGGACGATCTGTGCGAGCGGGGTCGTGAGCTGCGAGTGCCCGGAGCACGCGCACGTCACGCACGCCGGTGGGCACTGCTTGCCGGCCGACTCGTCCTGGCACGTCTCGTCGCAGCCGCCGATGAGCCCCGTCGCATCCGCGACGACGAGCGCACACGCGAGCAGGATGATGACGCGCCACATCCAGTGCACCGTAACATGCGTACGAACTCGTGCGAGGATGTGCGAGCGATGAGCGCCAAGAAGCCCGCCAAGAAGCCCGCCAGGAAGCCGGCGAAGTCGGCGAAGCCCACCAAGAAGCCCGCTACCAAGAAGCCCGCGGCCAAGAAGACCGCGGCCAAGAAGCCCGCTACCAAGAAGCCCGCTACCAAGAAGCCCGCGGCCAAGGCCAAGCCCGCCAAGAAGCCCGCGGTCAAGGCCAAGCCCGCCGCCAAGAAGCCAGCCGCCAAGAAGCC
>JAPLLF010000387.1 GCA_026387715.1 Pseudomonadota bacterium | reverse complement strand
CATGGGCCCCGGTGACGATGCCTCCGGAGACCCGCGAGCGGCTCGATTCCCTCGTCGCGCGCGGCAAGAGCCAGAAGATCACGATCACGCTGCCGCGCGGCTTCGCGGCGGGTACGGCCACGACGTATCCGCTCGTCGTCGATCTCGATCGCAGCCCGACCGTCGACGATGCCGCCTTCGTCGTCCACCGGACGGCGGACGTCACCGGCAAGTGGCTCGTCGCGACCGGCGACGAGATCGCGACGTTCATGACGGCCAAGTACCCGATCGATCCGACGCACGTCCGCGTGACCGACGATCCAGCGTTGGGCAGGCATTCGACCGTGCGGGTCGCGGCGGGCCCCACCCGGACGCCGAGGACGGTGGTCGTCGCGACCAAGCCCGTCACGAGGAAGGCGCCCGAGTCGCGCGCGGTCGTCGCGCGCGCGCAGCCCGACGGCCTTCGCTGGGTCCGGCACCCCCATCACCACGAGCTCGACTACCAGGTCGACGCCGCCGGCAGTCGCGTGAAGTCACCGCATCGGTGAAGCTGATCCTCGGCATGGCGATGCTGATCGAGGTCATCTATCCCGGCGGCGAGCGCGTCGTCGCGACCGGCTATCCCCATCAGGTGCTGGTCCTCCAGATCGTCCCGCGTGGCCCGGAGGCTGCCTACCTCGACGACCTCGAGGTCGACTTCACCGATCCCACTCCACACCGCGTCCGGCGGGTGATCGGTGGCCCGCGCCGACCGACGATCCGCGTGACGTTTCCCGTCGACACGGATCGCGACGCCTGGAGCGATGCGCGCGAGGCGGACGGCTGGTCGGTGTACGAGGCCGACGACCGCAGCGGCGAGCTCTGGATCGTTGCGCTGCGCGACGGGCTGGATCCTGCGGATCTTCAACGCGTCGGTGGCGTGATCGTCGGGTGAGCGCGTGCGTGCGGGAGCTGTGGCGCGCCTCATCGCGGCCGACACGGAGCATCGGAGGTGCGCGACGTCGACGCTCCGATGCGGCAGACGGCGTTGTTGTCCGCGGCCAGCCACGGAAGTGGATCCGCGCCCCGGCCGACGCGGACCTCCACCGTCGTGTGGGTCCGCAGATCCCAGAGCGCCAGCTTCCAGATCGGCCCCACGCCGGGCACCGCCTTGCCGTTCGGCTGGCCGGCTTCGTCGTGCTCGAGGCGACTCCAGTACGCGAGCGTCGTGCCGTCGGGGGAGAACGCCACCTGGTCGTTCGTGCCGCTCCCGCCGATCGGCGTGGTTTGCTGCAGCAGCGTTCCGCGGGCATCCCACAGCTGGATCTGCTGGTAGGCGCTCACCGCGATCTGGGTTCCATCAGGCGAGAAGGCGATCGAGCTCGGATGCTCGAGTCCGCCGATCGTGAACAGCTCGGCGCCCGTGCGTGCATCCCACAGCTTCGCGGTGCCGTCGAGGCTGGTGGTGGCGATCCGTCGGCCGTCGGGAGAGGCTGCCGAGCTGGTGATGGTCGCGCGATGTCCCGCACGCGCGTGGAGCTGCGCTCCGGTCGTGAGGTCCCAGAGCTGGATCCCGGTCTCGAATCCCCACGCGACGAGGAGCCTGCCATCCGGCGAGGTCGCCACCCGATCGTGATGAAGCCCGTCGAGGTGCTCCAGCACCTGCCCGGTAGAGGTCGAGTAGATCGTGAGGGCCCGCGGTGGGGCGGCGACGATCAGCCGCTCGTTGGAGAGGAAGGCGAGGTCGACGCGCTCGCCCACGAGCTCGTCGGCGAGCGCGAGCTCGGCGTCGCCGTGCCGGACCAGGACGTGCGCGAGCTCGGGCAGGTAGACGGCGAGCCTCGTCTGGTCCTGGCTGCGCGCGATCCCGCCGATCCGCGCCGGCGCGCTCGTCGGCCAGGCAGCTGGCTCCGGCGGGCGCTTCGTCACCGGCGCGCGCACGAGCGGCACGACGACGTCCGGGTTGCAGATCGTCTCGTGAACCTGTGATGGCCGCTCGTGGGGCGCAGCGAGATCCGATACGGCATAGCAACCGAAGTGCGCCGACACGCCCAGCCTGCCATCCGGCTCGAAGCGGAGGCGCTGCGGGGGATAGTCGGGAAGCTCGACGACGCGAAGCTCTGCTCCGGTGGTCGCGGAGAGGACGCGGATCGTCGACACGACGCCGACGCCCCGAACCGCGTAGTCCGTGCTCCCCAGCGCGACGACGCGCCCGTCCGGCGAGACCGCCACCGTCCCGGCGCCGGCGGTGTGGAAGCGTTCGTGTCCGGTGGCGACCTCCCAGAACCGCGTCGTCGCGGCGCTCGTGGTGATCAGGGTGTGGCCGTCGGGCGCGAACGCCGCGTCGGTGACCTCGGGGTGCGCCAGATCGGGCTCGATCGAAGCGACGGGTGAGGATGCGTCTCGACCAGGAAACCTGGAGACGATTGGCGCCATCGCGACGAGCGCTGCCGCGCAGATGTACGGAAGCCCCTTCGAGGTAAGGAGCGCGAGGGAGGTCGGCATTCAAGAGGGAGGACGTGCCCGCAGCCGGAGCGTTAACGTAGTGCCGATCTCGCGAGGTCTCGCTCGCCAGCTACAGGAGCTCGAGCTGCGCCGAGATCTTCGTGGCGAGTGTCCGCTGGTGTCTGAAGAATCCGTGCGCGGAAGTGACGGCGCAGGCGTACGCTCGCTTCGTAGATGGGTGTCGCGCTCGAAACGGTGGAGCAGATGGTCACCGCGTTGCCGGGCGCGGTCGTCGGGGCGCGCTGGGGCAATCGCACGTGGATGATCGGTGGGCACGGCTTCGCGTGGCACCGCCCGTTCAGCAAGGCCGACCTGCTGCGCTACGGGGAGGATCCTCCACCGACCGGCGAGATCTTCGCCGTCATCGTCGACGGGCTCGACGCGAAGGACGCGCTGCTCGGGATGGCGCTGCCCGGCTTCTTCACGATCCCGCACTTCGACGGCCACGCGGCGGTGCTGATCGAGCTGCGTCTCGCGCGCCTCGCGGACGTGCGCGCCGCGCTCACGGCCGCGCATCGCATCGCCGCGGCGAGGTCGCCGCGGAAGACGCCGAAGCCGAAGCCGACGGCGTCAAAGCGGCGGGCGTCGAAGCGACCTTGAAAGACCGGGGGACTCAAGAACTGTAGTTCAAAGGGTTGGGAAGGGAGGAACACGGATGGTTGACGTTGAGCTGGTTGACGTTGAGCTTGACGCGTTTGACGTCGACCCCCGCCTTGACGCTTTGAACGGCCAACGTAGAGGTTGACCCCA
>JAPLLF010000965.1 GCA_026387715.1 Pseudomonadota bacterium | reverse complement strand
CGCGGTCGAACGGGTCGCGTCGCCACGCGCCGGGGAAGTCGCGATGGTCGACGAGCGTGCGGCCGGCGTCGCGCAGCAGGTCGGTCGGGTTCGCGCGCCGCAGGATCCGGCGGGTGCCCTCGCGGGGATCGGCGAGCGCGGCCTGGAACCACGCATCGAACGCGATCGCGAAGATCCGCTCGGCATCGTCCTCGGCGGCGACCCCGAACAGCGGATCGATGCGCGCCTCGATCGGTCGCTCCTTGAGCACGTCGGTGCAGAACGAGTGGATCGTGCCGACGCGCGCGAGCTCGAGCTCCGCCAGCGCGACCTCGAAGCGCGCGCACGCGTCGGCGTGGCCGTCGTGGATCGCGCGGTCGCGGGCCCGCTCGAGCTCCATGCGGAGCCGCAGCTTGAGCTCGCCCGCGGCGCGCTCGGTGAACGTCACCGCGACGATCCGCTCGAGCGTCGTGCGCCCCGAGCGCAGCACCGCGATCACGCGCGCGACGAGCTCGGTCGTCTTGCCGGTGCCCGCCGCGGCCTCGACGACGAGCGTGGCGTCGAGGTCCTCGCGGATCATCCGACGGGCGGCGGTGTCGGGCGGTTCGCGCAGCTCGGTCATCGCTGATCCCTCAGCAGCCGGAGCTGCACCAGCCTGGCCGGCTGCTTGATCTTCGCGCGCCGCTCCTCGTGCGGCCCGCAGATCGGCTTGAAGTCACAGTACCGGCACGCCTCGGCCGCGGGCGCCGCCGGGAAGAACCCCTCGGCGAGGTGGTGGCCGAGCGTGTCGACGAGGATCTGCGTCGCCGCGCGCGCGCCGTCGTGCAGCGGGACCTCGACGGAGGTGAACTCGCCGCGCGTCGTGCAGTAGTACAGCCGCCCACCGACGACGGTCGCGTCCGGAAACAGGCGCTCGAGCACGAGCGCGTAGAGGATCGGCTGCAGGCTCGTGCCGCCGTCGATCACCGCGCCGCGCTTGACCTTGGCGCGCCCGGTCTTGCTGTCGCTCGCGCGCAGCGCCTCACCGCCGTCTTTGGTGGCGGTCTCCACGAGATCGATCGATCCGCGCAGCGCGAGCCCGCCCGCGATCGTCACCGCCTCGTCGACGCTGGCCTCGTCGCGCGCGACGTCCCGACCGACCGGCCCGAAGCTCAGCTCGAAGCGCGCCGGGGTCCACGTGACGTCCTCGGACATCCGCCGTAGCCACTCGAGCAGATCCGCGCGGATCGCGTCGATGCCACCCTGCCAGACCCGGTCGATCGCGGGGAACAGGCGCTCGCGATAGCGCGCCGCCACGCGCGCGAGCACCGCGTCGAGCCGGTCGCGCGCCGTCGCGAGCGCGTCCCGGCGTACGGGCAAGGCGCCGAGGGCGCGCAGCTCGCCGAGCAGCTCCGCCTGGACCTCGTGGATCAGCGATCCGCGCTCGAGCGGATCGAGCGCCTCGATCGCCTCCGGGGCGTCGCGTGGGGACAGCCGCGCGAACGCGCGCAGCGCGAAGCGATACGGACACGCCGCGAGGTGCTCGAGGGTGGTCGGCGAGTACGAGCGCGCCGCGAGCTGGTGCGCGGCGAGCACGGCGGCGACCTCGGGGACGACGGGCGCCCCGACGACGAAGCCGTCGGCCGGCTTCCAGCCTGACAGCGTCCAGCGCCGGGCGCGGAACCGCAGCGCCCGCGCGAGGTGGGGGTTGGCGTGGAGCAGGTACGCCGCGCCGCCGGCCTGCGCCGGCCCCGGCCCGGCGCGCAGCACGGTGTCGAGCATCGCGAGGTCGTGCTCGGCCTCGTCGATCGCGTCGAGCCGATCGACGGGCGCCGGCCAGCCGATCCGCGCCGCCCCGGTGATGTCCGCGCGGCGCGCGAGCTCGTCGAAGCCGGGCAGTACGCCCTCGGCGGCCTCGAGCACCTCGAGCCCGTAAAACGACGGCACGCGCGGGCGGTTCTGATCGAGATCGATGCGGGGATACGACAGCACGACCTGGTCGCGCGCGGCCCCGATCGCGAGGTGGAGCGCGAGCCGCTCGTCGGCGAGCCGGTCCTCGCGCACCGGGAGCTTTGCGGGCTGGCGCGCGCGCGCGGCGTCGAGCAGCAGCGGATCCTCGACGATCTTCTGCGGGAACATCCGCTCCGCGAGCCCCGGGATGAAGATGCGATCGAACACGCGGCCGCGGACGTCGTCGATCGCCGCGACCAGCAGCT
>JAPLLF010000620.1:5085-6754 GCA_026387715.1 Pseudomonadota bacterium | reverse complement strand
CTCGAACCAGGTTCGAGCGGAAGGCCCGCATGAGATCCGCCCTCGTCATCGCGCGCCGCGAGTTCCTCGAGCGCGTCCGCAGCAAGTGGTTCGTGATCGTCACGCTGCTCGGGCCGCTGATGATGATCGCGCTGATCGTGGTCCCCGCCGTGCTCGCCCGCAGCGGCGGCGACAAGGTGAAGGTCGAGATCGTCGATCGAACCAGCGGCGCGCTCGGCCCCGCGCTGACGCTCGCGTTCGGCGCGGTCGGCTGGACCGCGACGATCGTCCCGACCGGGACCCCCGAGGCCAAGCTCCTCGAGCACATCGCCGACAAGACGACGAACGGCTTCCTCGATGTTCCGGCCGACGCGGCCGCGGGCGGCAAGATCGTCTACCAGGGGGACAACGCGTCGAGCACCGCGGTGCTCGTCAAGATGCACCAGGTGGTCGACGCCACGGTCTACGCGACGCGCGCCACCAAGGCGGGGATCTCGGGCGAGCAGCTCGCGACCGTGCTCGCCAAGGTCGATCTCGATCTCCGGCTGTCGACGGGTCAGAAGGGTGGCAAGTCCGGGTTCGGCGCGTTCGCCGTCGGCTACATCCTGATGTTCATCCTCTACATCGCGATCCTGCTCTACGGCGTCGCGGTGATGCGCAGCGTCGTCCAGGAGAAGACCAGCCGCGTGATCGAGCTGATGGTCGCCGCCGCCAAGCCGCGCGATCTGATGGGCGGCAAGATCCTCGGCGTGGGCGCCATCGGCCTGCTCCAGCTCGGGACCTGGCTGCTCATGGCGTTGCTCGCGCTCACCTACCGCGAGTCGATCCTCCACATGTTCGGCGTCACCGGGGGTGGTCCCGATCTCCCGTCGCTGACGCTCGACCAGATCGCCGTGGCGATCGCGTACTTCCTGGGTGGCTACTTCTTCTACGCGGCGATGTACGCCGCGGTCGGCGCGATGGTGTCGTCCGATCAGGAAGCGCAGCAGGCCCAGGCGCCGGTGATGATGCTCGTGATCATCCCGATGACGTGCATGCAGCTCGTCGCCAACGATCCGCGCGGCAGCGTCGCGCAGGCGATGACGATGATCCCGTTCTCGTCGGCGATCCTCATGCCGATGCGCTACGTGCTCGGCGGCGCCACCGGCGGCGAGGTCGCGATCTCGCTCGGGATCCTCGCCGCGTCGACCTACCTGGTCATCCGCGCGGCCGCCAAGATCTATCGCGTGGGCATCCTGTTGTACGGCAAGCGTCCTGGTCTGGCCGAGTTGTGGCGCTGGCTTCGCTACTAGCGGTACTCTTTGCCCCGTATGCCTGACGGGAAGATGGGTCGCTGGATCGGCTTGGCCACCCTGCTGTGCGGGTCGTCGGCATTCGGTGAACCCGCGGACGTCGCCAGCACCGACGCGCCCGGCGTGCCCGTCGCAAACGAGGAGCCTCCCACGCAGGCGATCGGCTACGCCGCGCTCCCGGGTGGGATCCACGTCCCCATGGCCCAGCCGTTGCCCGCCGGCGTCGTCGAGCTCGGGCTCGTCGGCGGTTTCGGCTACCGCAAGGGCCTGCTGTCGAAGGACCACACGCTCAAGCGCGGCATCGGCGACCTCGCCGCCGCGTACGGCGTCACCGACCAGCTCTCGGTCAGCATCTCGCTCGACGGCCGCGTCGACAAGCACACGCCGACCGACGACGG
>JAPLLF010000620.1:3020-5025 GCA_026387715.1 Pseudomonadota bacterium | reverse complement strand
CGGTGATCCGCACCTGTTCGTGCGCGCCGGCAAGCGGCTGGCCGGCGGCGGCACGATCGGTGCCCAGCTCGGCCTGTGGGTCCCCGGCAAGGACGCCCCTTCGATCGTCGCGGCGGCGATCTCCGCCGATGCGCGCGCGCTCGGCACGTTTCCGGTGGGTCCGGGCCAGCTCAGCGTGACCGCGGGCTTCCGGCTCGACAACAGCGACCGCTCGGTCGACAACGTGATGAAGCTGTCCGCGCAGGATCGCGTCTCGCTCGGCGTGTCGTCGTTCCACGCGGTGCTCGCCGGCGCGAGCTACACGGTGACGAGGGACCGGCGGTGGTTCGGCCTCGAGGCGTCGACCGACGTGTTCGTCGGCAGCGGCGCGCCGAGCCCGATCGTGCGCGGCGGCGCCGACCTCGGCCTGGCGCTGTCCGACCAGTTCTCGGCGCTGGTGTTCGTGGAGGTCGCGAAGGTCCCCGGGCTGTCGTACGTCGCGGTCGCCGCGGGCGACGTCGTGCTGATCCCCTACGAGCCGATCGTCACCGGCGGGCTCGCGCTGCAGGCGCGCTTCGGCGGCCCCGCGCGTGGCACGGCCGGCGGCGCCGGGACCGTCGTCCGCAACGACCATCCAGCCAGGGTCGAGGTCATCGCGTACGCCGAGGCGTCGGGGGAGGTCGTCGACGATGCCGGCAAGCCGGTGATCGGCGCGCGCGTGACCGTCAAGCTCAAGAACGCCACCGGCAGCGCCGTCACCGACGACCAGGGCGCGTGGAAGGTGGCCCAGCTCCCGATCGGCAAGACCGTCGACGGCGCGACCACGCTCGACGACACCGGCGCCGAGCTGACCATCGAGGTCGACGGCAAGAAGCCCGCGACCTCGACGCTCACGCTCGCCCGGGGCGGCAACGTCGTCGGCAAGGTCGCGCTCGAGGCGATGCTGCCTCCGGGGCAGCTCCGCGCGATCGTCAAGATGGTCGGCACGGGCAAGCCGATCATCGGCGCGACGGTCAAGATCGAGCCCGGCGGCCAGACCGCCACGTCGGACGCCGACGGCAAGTTCCAGATCGACCTCCCACCCGGCATCTACAAGATCACGGTGAGCGCTCCGGGCCTCGCCGCGCAGCAGCTCGACGTGACCATCGATCCCAACGGCGTCGCCATCAAGAACATCGATCTCCACAAGTAGGGCGCGTGGTTCATCGACGCGCGCTGCCGTTCGCACTCCTCCTCACGCTCGTCGTCGGCGCGTGCGGCCGCACGCCCGCACCGCCGCTCGCCGAGCTCGTCAAGGCCGAGGGGCCGGTCGACCGGCAGCCCGGCACCGCCCAGGCGGCGTGGACCGGGGCGGCGATCGGCACGGGCTTCCTGATCGGGGACGCCGCACGCACCGCCGACGGCGGCGCGCAGCTCGCGCTCGCGGGCGGTCAGGCGACGATCGCGATGCTGCCGCGCACGATCCTCCGGTTCGGCCGCGGCAAGGGGAACGCGAGCAAGCTCGCCGTCGAGACCGGCGCGATCGATCTCGCCGGCTCGGGCAGCTACGCGCTCGACATCGGCGACCTCAAGCTGACCAACAACGCGCGCGTGCACGTGACCGCGAACGGCAAGGGCGCGAGCACGCTCGAGCTCACGCTCGGCGACGCGCAGGTCACCTCGTCGAGCGGCCAGACGATCGAGCTCGCGCTCGGCACGACGATCGATCTCGCGCTGGACCTCCCCGCGACGGCCGACGCCGGCGTCGCGCGCGCGGACGCCGTCGCCGATGCCGAGCTCGAGATCGATGCCGCACCACCCGCGGTCGGCGCGGCGACGATCGCCGTGACCGGCAAGAAGGCCGAGATCCTCGACGCGAACGCCACCTGGCGGCCGGTGCCCGAGGGGGTCACCACGATCGCCCGGGGCGCGCGGCTCCGGATCGGCGCGGGGACGACCGCGACGGTCACGGCGGGTGGAGCGACCCTGGAGCTCGGCAGCGGCGCGAAGTTCGCGATCGCGCAGGACGACACGATCACGATCGAGA
>JAPLLF010000620.1:0-2959 GCA_026387715.1 Pseudomonadota bacterium | reverse complement strand
AGCAGGGCCGTCGTCCCCGTCGGAGCGACCGCGCGGATCGGCCTGCCTGGTGGGGTCGTCGCGATCGCGGGCACCAAGGACACGCCCGGCGAGGCGCGCCTCGAGCTCGCGCGCACGACCAAGATCACCGTGCTGCACGGCACCGCGAGGCTGACCGGCGCGCCGGGCGCGGAGCTCGAGCTGACGCGCGGCGAGAGCGCGACCTTGGCCCGCGACGGCGTGATCCATCCGGTCGAGGCGATCCCGACCTCGTTCGACTTCGCGGTCGCGGTCGGCGAGACGTTCACGCTCCACGATCCGAAGGGCGCGACCGCCGTGAGGTTCACGTTCGGCGGCAAGTGCGATCGCGGCGGCGTCATCGAGCTCGATCGCGACGGCCGGTTCCGCGCCGCGAAGCTCTCGGCGGGCAAGGACGCCGCGAACCTGCTGATCGGCGGCGGCAGCTGGGCCTACCGCCTGCGGTGCTCGAGCGGCAGCGGCGAAGGCGCCGCGGTCGCCTCGGGGCGCATCGCGGTGCTCCGCGACGACGGTCGCCGCGCGCTCCCCAGGGCGCCCCCGACCAACGACATCGACGCCGACGGCCGCACGTGGCGCATCTCGTACCAGAGCGTGATCCCGAACCTGCGCGTGCTCTACAAGGGCGCGAGCGGCCGCGCGTTCAAGCTGCACGTCGCCACGGGGGGCAAGGAGGAGACGTTCGAGGGCGCCAGCCGGATCACGGTGCCCGGCGCCAGGCTCCGCGAGGGCTCGTACACGTACTGGTTCGACCGCGACGGCGTCCGGGATCCGAAGGTGTCGACGCTCAAGATCGACTTCGACCAGACCGCGCCGCAGGTCTACATCGAGCTGCCGATCGACGGCAAGCCGTGGCCCGCCGACGTCGAGGTCAAGGGCGCGGTGCTCGTCGGATGGACCGCCGCGATCGACTCGATCACCATCCCGATCGACGCGCAGCGCCGGTTCGTCGCCAAGGTCACCCGGCCCGCCGGCACCGCCCTGGCCATCAAGCTCAGCCATCCGCAGCGCGGAGTTCACTACTATTTACGTCGAGCCAGGTAGCCGACAGCGGTAGGCTCGCGGGATGCGGATCTGGCTCGCGCTTCCCATGTTGATGGCCTGCGGTGGCAGCGATGGTGGTGGGAGCAACGGCGACGGCGGCGTCGTCGGCGCCCCAGGGCCCTACTTCGAGACGTCGATGTTCTGGAACCTCGACGTCTCCGCGGTGACGCCGGCCGCCAACAGCGCGGCGATCATCTCCGCGCTGCGCGACGCCGGCGGCTGGGGCAACGGCGACCTCATGCAGCTCGACTTCAGCTTCGACATCCTCGCCGCCGGCGCCGACGCTCCGCTGCGCACGTTCGAGCCGACGGCCGACTTCTACGATCCCGACTGCGACAACGTCGCGATGCCCGTACCGGTCGGCGGCAACGTCGAGGGTGAGACCGGCTATGCGTGCGCCAACGACGGCGACTGCCACCTGCTGGTCTACCAGCCGAGCACGAGCAAGCTGTACGAGATGTGGCGCGCGAACATCACCGACAAGTTCTACGGCGGCTGCCTGGCCGTGTGGGACACGAAGAAGGTGTACCCCGCGTCGCTGCGCGGCGAGCAGTGCACCAGCGCGGACGCCGCGGGCTTCCCGATCTCGGCGATGCTGTTCAACGCCGACGACGTCGCGGCGGGTCACATCGATCACGCGATCCGGTTGATCCTGCCCAACGATCGCATCGCGCCGAGCTTCGTGCCGCCCGCGACGCACGGCACCGACACGACGGGAGGCCCCAACGCCCCGTCGTACGGCGTGCACCTGCGCCTCAAGAGCACGTTCGACGTCGACGCGCTGCCGAGCGAGGGCGCCAAGGTCGTCGCGCGCGCGATGCAGCGGTACGGCATGTATCACTCCGACGGTGGCGAGATCGCGCTCACCGCGCAGAGCGATCGCTACACGACCGCCAAGTGGGACGGCCTGCTCGACGCGCACGACCTCGGCAGCCTCCGGGTCGAGGATTTCGACGTCATCGACCACGGCGCGCCCGTGCCGGTGACGCAGGACTGCGTACGCTGAGCTAAGCTGCAGGTGTGCGCTGGTTCTCGCGACTGATCACGCTCGTCGTCCTCGCCGGCGTGGCGACGGCGCTCGTGCTGTTCGTGCGCGCGCGCCTGCCCACGACCACGGTCGGCCAGGACTTCACGACCTACGCGAAGTTCCGCGACGCGAGCAAGCTCGTCGTCGGCTCGCCCGTGATGATCGCCGGCGTGCGCATCGGCGAGATCAGCCGGCTCACGATCGAAGGCGCGCTCGCGCGCGTCGACATGCGCCTGCGCGACGACACCGACGTCCCGGTCGACTCGTTCGTCACCAAGCGGGCGCCGGCGACGTTCGGCGACAGCTACCTCGAGATCATCCCCGCGGGTGGGGAGTTCGGCTCGCCCACGTCGCGCAAGCTGGTGTCCACCGAGCCGCTGCTCCACGTCATCGAAGGTGGCTCGACCGACACCGCGCTGCGGGCCACCGCGCGCCAGATGCCCCAGATCGAGGCCGCGTTCGACAGCTTCCGCGCGTTCATGGAGGACAGCCGCGCGTGGGTGAACGGCGCGCTCGTCGGCAACCTGACGACCGTCGACGACTGGCTCGAGCACGGCAGCGTCCAGCGCCCGCTCCAGCAGGCCGACGACGCCCTCGAGAAGATCGAGCGCGCGACCGCCGTGGCCACCGACGCGCTCGGCGGCACCGATCGATCGCTGCAGACGCTGACGAAGATCGAGACCAAGATCCGCGACACGCGGGCGCAGCTGCACGGCTATCGCGACTCCCTCCTCGTCGGTTTCGCGGACTCCCGCAAGGCGATGGACCAGGTCGACGCGCAGATCGATCAGGCCCACCAGGTGATGGCGGCGATCGCGAACGGCAGCGGCGACGTGTGAGAACAGTCAAATTTGCCGCAGTCTTACTCGATAT
>JAPLLF010001024.1 GCA_026387715.1 Pseudomonadota bacterium | reverse complement strand
GTCCGCGTCCATCGCGGCGACCACGGGATCGACGTCGATCGCGCCCTCGTCGTCCGATTCCCGGACGTTCTCGATCATCCGGCGGAGGAGATCGACGACGACCATCAGGCGCGCGAAGTGCGCCGGCGTCGGGGCCAGCGTCTTCTCGCGGAACCGCGACAGCAGGTCCTCGGCGCGATGCGAGAGCCGCAGGATCCGCTGCAGATCTAGGAACCCCGAGGTGCCCTTGATCGTGTGGAAGTCCCGGAACAGCACGGTCATCATGTCCGGACTGGGCTGGCCGTTCTCGGCGGCGAGCAACAGGCGCTCGACCCGCATCAGGCCTTCGAGGGATTCCTCGACGAACAGCTCGACGGTTTCTGGGTCGCGGCCGGAAGGGGCGTTCTTGGTCATGCGGTCCTCGTGATCGAAAACGTTGTACTGAGTGAAACGACGCGCTGCGCGAGCTCGCCGATGGGGGCCACGACATCCGCCGCGCCCTTCGCGACGACGGCGCCGGGCATCCCCCAGACGACGCTCGACGCCTTGTCTTGAACCAGCACCGGGGCGCCACGCTCGCGCAGGGACATCGCCCCGAGCGCGCCGTCGGAGCCCATCCCGGTGAGCACCACGCCGATCGAGGCGGCGCCGCAGGCCGTGGCGACCGATCGGAACATCGGATCGACCGCCGGCTTGCAGAAGTGCTCCTCGGGGCCGTCGTCGTGCAGCAAGACCAGCTGCGCGCCCTGACGGCTCACCCGCAGGTGGGCCCCACCCGGCGCGACGTAGATCCGCCCAGGGACGACGCGCTCCCCGTGCTCGGCGACCGCGACGGCCAGGCCAGTGCGGTCCCGGAGCAGCGCCGCGAAGTGCGGGACGTGCAGCGCCGGCATGTGCTGCGTGAGCAGGATCGGGGTTCGGAACCCCGGCGGCAGCGACGACAGGAACAGCAGGACCGCGGGCGGGCCGCCGGTCGACGAGCCGACCGCGATCACCTCGCGCGTGCAGGGCACCAGGTCACGCGCCATGATCCGGGGTGGCGGCGGGGCGGCGACCCGCGGGATCGAGCCCGTCGTGATCCGCGGGATCGTCCCGGTCGTCCGCGCCACGACGGCGATCGAGTCCTTGAGCGCGGCGTCGAGACGCGCGCTCGCGTCCGGGCCGCTCGGCTTGATGATCAGCGCCGCCGCGCCCAGCAGGAGCCCGTCGACGGCGCTCGAGGCCTGGGCCTGCGAGCCCGAGGTCACCAGGATCGCCGTGACCCTGGGGTAGTTGGCGCGGACCCACTTGAGCAGGTCGAGGCCCGACTCGCCGCGCAGCACGACGTCGATCGTGATGATGTCGAACGGCTCGCGCTCGAGCTTGCCGCGCGCCAGGCTGGTATCGCCCGCCAGACTCACCTCGGTCACGCCGAGCCGACGCAGGCTCTGATCGAGGATCCGCCGATAGGTCGCGTCGTCGTCGACGACAAGGGCACGGAGCACGCTCATGGCATCACCTCGCTGCTCGTTGGTTACTTGCGGAACATCGCGACGAGGGCCGAGTTCATCTCGCCGATGCCGCCCGCGGCGGTCTGCGTGAGCGCGGCGTGCTTCTCACCCTCGCGCGCAGCCTGGGCCACGCCGTCGATGTTGTCGACGACGCTCGTGATGCCGACGGACACCTCGTTCACGTTGCGGGCGATCTCGCGGACGGTCGCGGCCTGCTCCTCGACCGAGGCCGCGATCGAGGTCGCGAACGCGTCGATCTGCTCGATGACCTTCGCCACGTCGGCGATCGCGGTGACGCTCTTGGCGGTGTCGCGCTGGATCGTCTCGATCTGCTGCGCGATCTCCTCGGTCGCGCGCGCGGTCTCCTTCGCGAGCTCCTTGACCTCGTTGGCGACCACCGCGAAGCCCTTGCCGGCCTCGCCGGCGCGCGCGGCCTCGATCGTCGCGTTGAGCGCCAGCAGGTTGGTCTGCTGCGCGATCGTGCTGATCACCTTGGTCACCTTGCCGATGGCCGCCGAGCTCGCGCTCAGCGTCTGCACCGTGGCGTTGGTCGCCGCGGCGAGGTCCCGCGCTTGCCGGGCGGTCCGCGCCGACTCGGAGGCGTTGCCGGCGATCTCGCGGACCGTCGAGCTCAGCTCCTCGGCGGCGCTCGCCACCGAGTTGACGTTGCCCTTGATCTGGGACGCCGCGCTCGCGACGCGGGTCGCCTGGGCGGACGTCTGCGACGCGCCGCTCGCCATCAGGTTCGAGACGTCGGTCAGGGTCACCGACGAGTTGCTGAGCTTGCCCGAGATCTCCTGGATGCGGGTCTCCATCGCCTTGCGCGCCGTGGTGTCGGTCGCGTACTTGACGACCTTGAACGGCCGGCCGTTGAGATCGAGGATCGGGTTGTACGATGCCTGGATCCACACCTCCCGGCCACCCTTGGCGATGCGCTTGTACTCGGCGGTCTGGTACCGGCCCGCGTTGAGATCCGCCCAGAACTGCCGGTACTCGCTGCTCGACGCGAACGCCGACTCGACGAACATGCGGTGGTGCTTGCCCTGCACCTCGCCCAGGCTGTAGCCGAGCGTGTGAAGAAAGTTGTCGTTCGCCGTGAGCACGATGCCATCGAGGTTGAACTCGATCGTCGCCTGCACCTTGCTGATGGCGGCGAGCTGACCTTCGTAGTCGGCGTTCTTGAGCTTGGTGGCCGTGATGTCGGTGGCGAACTTGACGACCTTGAACGGCCGCCCGTTGGCGCCGAAGATCGGGTTGTACGAGGCCTGGATCCAGACCTCCTTGCCGCCCTTGCCGATCCGCTTGAACTCGCCGGCCTGGAACCGCCCCGCGTTGAGGTCGCTCCACAGCTGGCGGTACGCCGGGCTCGACGCGAACGACGGGTCGACGAACATCTGGTGGTGCTTCCCGGTCACCTCGCCGAGCGTGTAGCCGAGCGTGGCGAGGAAGTTGTCGTTCGCGTGGATCACGGTGCCGTCGAGCTCGAACTCGATGACCGCCTGGGCCTTGTTGATCGCGGCGACCTGGCCGCGCAGGTTGGTGAGCTCGAGCTGGTCGTCGGACTCGACGGTGGGCTCGTGAGCAATCGCAGGGGATGAGCGACGGGCGAAGCCGTTGGACTTCGCCGCGCCGTTCTTGGGATGCATGCCGGGTTCGTTGGTGGACATGGAGGCTCGCGATCGGAAGGGGAGAGGAGAGGAGGAAAATCAGCGGTTGGTTCGACGACGAACGAGGACGATGGTCAGCGTGGCGGAGCCGACCTCGGCCCCCATGCACTCGAGCTCGAGGCCATCGCTCGGGGCGACCCAGCCATGGATCACCATCGGGAGGCCCAGGCCGACGAGGCCGGACACGGCCGCCATCGCGGCCTTCGTCATCCCGGCGACCATGTTGGCGATCTCGCCGAACGCGTCGGGGACGTCGTCCGGCGATACCTCCTCGTCGGGCGGCATCTGCAGGAGCGCGCCGACGAGCCGACCGCACGAGGTCGGGTCGGCGACGATCCCGATCTGCAGGGACTCGCCCGGCGTCATGATCGGGATGTAGGCGCCGATCACGTCGCCGCTCGGCGGGGCGACGGGGCCGAGCAACGTGGTGGGCAGGAGGAGCGCCGTGGAGGCCACGGTCGTCAGCGACTCGCACGCCACCGTCGCCCACGAGGGGGTGGCGACGTCGACCGACTGGAGCGCCCGCATCACGCGGCGAACCCCATCATCGTGAGCTTGTCGCGGAGCGACTCCGTCGTGAACGGCTTCATGACGTACTCGTCGGCGCCCGCGTCCATGGCGGCTTGCACCCGGGCGATCTCGGACTCGGTCGTCACCATCATGAGCTTCATGGCCTGGAACGACCCGTCGCCGCGGACCGCCTGGACGAACTCCAGGCCGTTCATCTCGGGCATGTTCCAGTCCACGAGCGCGAGGTCGACCGCACCGGTCTGCCCGAGCTTGTCGAGCGCGTCGCGCCCGTGGCACGCCTCGCTCACTTCAAAACCGACCTCCTTGAGGAGGCGGCCAAGGATCATTCGCATGGCTTTGGAATCGTCGATGACAAGGGCGCGCATGGATTCCTCAATCGGCCGGCGGACCGCGCCGTGTAGTTGAGGAACGCTCGTGCGCGAACCGGGCCAACGCCTGCGATCGCGCAACACCTTAGATCCCGAGCAAGCGCCGCCCCGGATCGTCAAGAGCCCCTGGCATCGGCGGCGTCAGCGATGACGGCAGTGGTCTCGGGGGTTTACCGATCGTCCCGACCTTCGTGATGGATCGTCACGACCGATCGCTCTCCCCACTTCATACCCGAGCAAACGGGTCGAGTCGGGATCGAGAACGGTCGGGTCGTTCAGGAGCCCCCCACGGACATGTTGCCCACAGAACGACTAGCTACCTCGGTGTCGCGCGTGACCACGACGATGCTCGGGTTGACGTTTCGCCCGGCCATCCAGACCTTGCGGCCCGCCCTCTGGCGGACCGCGCTGCTCCAGATCCCCGGGGCCCGCCCGGTGACCATCGCGCTGTCCTCCGATCGCGGCGGTTGCGCCGCGCTCGCCGCGGCCATGCTCGGGATGGAGGAGGACGAGCTCGATCTCGCGATGATCGACGACTTCCTCCGGGAGCTCGTGAACATGACCGCCGGCCAGATCAAGAGCGAGCTCTCGCTCGACCAGGCCCTCGGCCTCCCCCGCGTGATCGACGGCGAGCCCATGTACGCCAGCCCCACCGACTGGACCCACTACATCCTGGACGCGAACTCGATCAGCCTCGTCGTGTCCCTTGCCTCCACGCTCGTCTGATTCACAGGAGAGATCATGCCTCGGATTTTAACCGTCGACGATTCCAACACCATCCGCAGCATCATCAGCAAGAACATGATCGAGCTCGGCTTCGAGGTCGAGCAGGCCGAGGACGGCCAGATCGGCCTCACCAAGCTGGAGGAGATCACCGTCGATCTCATCCTGCTCGACGTCACGATGCCCGTCATGGACGGGCCGACGATGCTCGAGAAGCTGCGCGCGACCGGCACGCCCCGTCGACGGTCGGTGGCGCCGTCGCCCCGCCACCCCAGGCCGTCGCGGCGACCTCGCCGCTGCCCGCCGGGACGCCCGGCCGACAGTTCATCGACGTCCTCGTCGTCGACGACATGGAGAACGTCCACAAGAAGCTCCGCTCGCTGTTGCCTGACACGGTCACGCTCAACGGCTGCGTCAGCGCGCGCGACGCCCTCCAGCACTGTCAGGAGCGCGTGTTCCGGGTCGTCCTCGTCGACCTCGTCATCCCCGACGTCAACAGCGTGGCGCTCATGAACCAGCTCCGCGTCCTCCAGCCCCACGCGGTGATGGTCGCGCTCGCGCTGCGCACCGCCAACGACATCGCGGGCGAGTGCCGGAGCCAGGGCTTCCACGACGTCATGCTCAAGCCGTTCGACGCCGCCGCGGTCGACGAGTGGCGCGCGAAGTACTTCGAGGTCAAGGACATCCTCTCGGTCGACGACAACGTCCTGTCCTGCGGGGAGTTCACCGGCAAGCAGGACAAGGTCGACGGCTACTTCCAGCGGCTCAAGAACATGTGCCACGACTCGTTCGAGAAGCTCGCGTCGGCCTGCTACGAGGACACCATCCTCGATCTCTCCCGGGTGCCGCTGCACAACGAGAAGCTGCCGCGCCTCGTGATGGAGATGGACTCGCAGGCCAAGAAGTTCGGCATCATGCTCCGGCTCGTCGGCAACCCCGACGCGCAGAAGGCGCTGAGCGCGCTCGTCGAGACCGCCTCGCTGCCGTTCTTCACCAGCATCTCCGACGCCAAGAACGCCGCGGCCTGACCATGTCGAGCGACAAGACGTCCAAGCTCGTCGCCCAGCTCGAGCAGATCGTCCTGGGCCGGATCGCCGCGGGCAAGCTCGTCTTGCCGATCATGCCGATCGTCGCGACCAAGTGCATGGCGATCCTGCGCGACAACGACTTCCAGCAGAAGAAGCTCGTCACGCAGATCGAGACCGAGCCGCTGCTCGCCGCGATGATCCTGCGCAGCGCGCTCGCCGCGGCCCACGGCGGCGGGACGGTCGCCAACGTCGATCAGGCGGTCGCGCGGATCGGCTCGTCGGCGCTCAAGGCGCTGATCATCGAGTACATGGCGCGCGAGCTGTTCCGCTCGGCCGACACGCGGATCCAGCAGGCCAGCAAGAAGGTGTGGGAGCACTCGCTCGCCGTCGCGCACCTCGCGCGCGACATCGCCGCGCTGACCGGTGGCGTCGACAGCGACGTCTGCTACCTCGCCGGCCTGCTGCACGACGTCGGCAAGCCGGTGATCGCCGCGATGCTGCTCGAGTGCGAGCGGCACCTGGGCCACGACATGCCGGGGTGGATGGACGTCGCCGTGTGGTCCGGCACGATCGAGCTCCTGCACCGCAAGGTGGGGATCGCCATCGCGACCGAGTGGAAGCTCCCCGACGACGTCGCCGCGGGGATCCGGGACTGCAGCGACTACGACGTCGGCAATCGCAAGTGCGCCGCGAACGTGGTGCGGTTCGCCAACGCGCTCGCCAAGCGCGAGGGGTTCGTGACCGGCCCGATCGATGCCGACGACGTCGACGCGCTGATCATGGTCGGCCGCTCGATGATCGGCGCCGACGACGCGCTGATCGCGCGCCTCGCCGGTGGCCTGGTCGACCGGGTGTCGCAGACCGCGGCGTGATCAGCGCGCGCGGTCGTGGCGGCGCGCCGCGAGCACGCTGCGCGACAGCTCGCCCGCGTCGACCCACACGCCGTGCGCGTCGCAGCGATCGACGAGCACCGCGAACAGCGTCCCCGACCGCATCACCAGCGTGCAGATCGGGCAGTCGCGCCGGTGCTTCGCCGCCACGTTCGGCGGCAGCGCCGCGTCGCTGATCGAGTCGACGGACAGCAACGGCACGACGTGCGGCGCCGCGGCGTGCAGCAGCGCGGTGAGCCGGGCGGGCTCGAGCCACGAGCCCTTGCACCGCGCGCAGAGCCGCTGCCCGGGCTCGTCGTCGACGAGCTCGAGCTTGCAGATCGGACACAGCATCGCCGCGGCGCTCACTTGCCCTTCTCCTCGACGAGGAGGTCGCGGATCGCGGCGTCGAGCCGGGCGTTGGCCGTCGCGGCCGCCTCCATCCTGGCCGCGACGAGCTTGGTCAGCGCGTCGCTCTCGGTGACGGTCTGCGCGAGGCTGGCGACCAGCTGCTTGCGCAGCGCCGCGGCGTCGCGCACGGTCGCGAGCGCCTGGATGTTCTCGCGGATCTCGTAGGCGCGCTGCGCGATCTCGGTGAGCTTGTCCTGCGCGGCGCGGACCTCGTCCGCGAGCGCGGTCGCCTCCTTGCGCAGCGCGAGCACCGCGGTGATCTTGTCGCCGACGCCGGCCGCGAGCCCGCTGCCCGCGAGGTAGGTCGCCAGGTCGGGCCCGTGGACGTCGGCCAGCCGGAACGAGCGCGTGCGGGGCTGGCGCTCCTCGACCACGAGCTCGCTGGCCTTGCCCCCGGTGACCGGCACCGAGAGGAGGTACGCGTCGCCTTGATCGATCGAGCCCGGCGGCAGGTCCTTGGCCGCGTAGCCCGCGGTCTTGCGATGGCGCACGAAGATCCGGTGCGGCGGCTGGCGGCCGGTCGCGATCGCGTAGGTCGTCGTCAGCGTCATCGCGTTCTCGACCGTCGCGACCCCCTTGAGGATCGACACGATGCGCACGCCGCGCTCGTCGACCGCCTCGCCGCTGGTCACCGTCGTCGAGCTGTCGAGCGCGTAGGGGACCCACGCGGTCGCGTCGAGATCCAGCGTGTCGATCAGGCTGTCGCCGACGAACGTGCCGCGCGCGAAGATCGCGATCGGCCCCGGCTGCAGCGTGTAGCCGCTCGAGTTGACCAGGCGCACCGCGCGGAACGGGCTGAGCCCGCTGCCCGGCGCGTTGGCGTCGGGGCGAAACAGCAGCACGTCCTCGGCGGTGATCGCCTTGCTCAGGATCGACACCATCGTCGAGCCGCCGTGGCGGATCGACACCGGCTCGCCGAGCTCGTAGCGCACCGCGCCGGCGACCTCGACCGGCTTGCTCGACGTGTCGACCGCGGCCGCGCGGACGTCGATCGGCCGCGACGTCGGCTTGTCGGGCGCGGCCCGGCCCCCCGCGTCGTCGTCGGCGCGCTGGACGATGTGGAACATCACGCGGCGATTCTTCGCGCGCGCCATGTCGGTCGCCGCCTTGTCGAGCGGCTGCGACGCGCCGAACGACGTGATCGCGAGGCGCTCGGGCGCGACGCCGTGCTTGAGGAGGTAGCCGCGCACGGCTGCCGCTCGGCGCGTCGACAGCCCCCAGGCGTCCGGCTCGGTCGCGTCCGCGTGGCCCTGGAGCTCCACCTTCATGACGCTCGGGTTGCCCACCAGCGTCGCCGCGACCGCGTCGGCGATCGGGTACGACGACGGGCCGATCGCGGCCTCGCCGCGCTTGAAGTAGATCATGTCGAGGATCTCGAGCGACGAGTCGCTCACGATCACGCGACCGCGATCGGGGCAGCCGTCGTCGTCGTCGAACCCGTTGTAGGTCTCGGGCTCGTTCGGACAGCGGTCGTCGACGTCCGCGATCCGATCCTTGTCGTTGTCCGGATCGGGACAGCCATCCTCGTCCTCGAAGCCGTCCTTGTCCTCGGGCTGGGTCGGGCACAGATCGCTGGCGACCGGGATGCCGTCCTTGTCGGCGTCGGGGTCCTCGGCCTGCGCCGCGCTGGCGTGCTCGTTCTCGATCGGCCCGAGCACCGTCGGCGCGACCAGCTTGCCCGTCGCGTCGGGGCGCAGCGCGTACTGCGGCGAGTGCAGGTCGAGCGCGTACGACATCGGCGCGCCGGTCGCGAGCGTGAGCTGGACGTGGTCCCAGTCCTCCTGCGACACGTTGTTGATCATCGCCCAGCCCTGGAGCAGCCCGGTCGGCGGCGCGCTCGGCGCCTGGTCGTCGAGCACCACGCGGTACGCCGCCTTCCACGTCGGCGTCGGGATCGCGTAGTTGACCTGCACGTCGTGCGCCCTGCCCTGCGACAGCTTCACGCCGACGTGGACCACCCGATCCTTGTCCTTGATCTCCGGGATGTCGACCGTCGCGACCCCGCCGCCGGTCGCGTCGATCACCGTCAGCGTCTTGAGCACGTCGTCGACCTCGTGCCGCGACAGCTCGAAGTGGATCGTGTCGCCGCCGACCTGCCCGCGACGCTCGAAGTAGCCGATGCCGTTCTGGTAGAGGATCACCCGCTGCAGGCGCAGCGCCGTCGGCTTCGGGTGAGCGGCGTGACAGCCGGTGATCAGGGAGCCGATCAGGGAGCCGACCAGGAGGCCGGAGGGGATCGCGGGGGCGCGCACATAGCCACCCTATCACTCCTCGCAGTATGCTCACCCGACGTGGAGATCGGCGAGGTCATCGACGGTCGCTACAAGATCCTCGAGCTGATCGCCGAGGGTGGCATGGGGAGCGTCTACCTCGCCGAGCACTGGCTCATCAAGCGGCGCGTCGCGATCAAGATGCTGCACCGCGAGCTCGCGACCGACGCGGACATGTTGCGGCGGTTCATGAACGAGGCGCTCGCCGCGGGCACGCTCGGGCATCCGCACATCGTCGAGTCGACCGACATGGGATTCACCCGCGCCAAGGTGCCGTACATCGTGTTCGAGTACGTCGAGGGCACGTTGCTCGCCGACGAGATCCGCCGGCTCCACGGCCTGCCGATCCGGCGCGCGCTGCGGATCGCCCGCCAGATCGCGTCGGCGCTCGCCGCCGCGCACGCCGCGTCGATCATCCACCGCGACCTCAAGAGCGACAACGTGCTGCTCGCCGCTCGCCCGACCACCGATCACGTGAAGGTGCTCGACTTCGGGATCTCCCGGTTCCTGAAGGCGCACGACCACACGCTGGTCGGCAAGAACCTCGTCGGCACGCCGGAGTTCATGGCACCCGAGCAGATCCTCACGCCCGACCGCGTCGACGAGCGTTGCGACATCTACGCGCTCGGGGTCGTGCTGTTCGAGATGCTCGCCGGGGACCTGCCGTTCATGCTGCGTGCGGGCGCGAAGGCACCACGCAAGGGCCACGTGCTCGACCTCGACGCGACCCACGCGCTGCTCCATCGGATCGTCCATGATCCAGCCCCCCCGCTGGTCCGCCCCGACGCGCCCCCGGAGCTCGCAAGCATGCTCGCGCAGTTGCTCGCGAAGGATCCCGCGGCGCGATTCCAGACGATGACCGAGGTCCAGGAGGCGCTCGACGCGATCGTCGGCGCGCTTCGGTCGAGCGCGCCGTCGATCCCGTCCCCGCAGGCGAGCGATCCCCGCGCCCGCCACACGATGGCCGACACCACGATCAGCGGCCAGCACCTCCTGCCCGACGCGGTCGAGCGCGAGGTCAAGATGCTCGGCAAGCGCTGGTCACTCGACGGCAGCGAGCTCCGGCTCGCGCTACGCAGTCCGGCGCTCGTCAACCTCGCCACGGTGGTGGCGTATGCCGCCGCGCTCGCCGACGAGCTGGAGCACTACCCGACGATCGTGATCGAGGTCCCACGGCTGACGCTGGCGATCCGCGCCTACGACAGGGACCGGATCGCGGTCATCGACCTGATCTTCGCGGCGCGCCTCGAGCAATGGCTGCGCGACACCGCGTGGGTCGAGTAGCCGCGGCTACGCGCGCCGGCGGCGCAGCACGACGCCACCGACGCCGAGCGCGAGCAGCATCGCGAGCGGCGCGGCGCGGTCGTCGCCCACCGAGCAGCAGCCGCCGCCGTCGCTGGTCGGCGAGCACACCTTGGCGGTGCCGTCGCACGCGAAGCCGTCGGGGCAGGTGTCGGCCGCGGGGTCGCAGACCTGGGTGCAGAAGCCCATGCCGTCGCCGGTGAGGGCGCACACGTTGCTCTTGCACGCGCCGTTGGCGACGCAGTCTTCGCCGAGATCGAGCCGCGCGACGGTGACCGTCAGCTTGGCCGACTTCTCGTTGCCGGCGGTGTCGCGCGCGATGACCTCGAGCATGTGCATGCCGTCGGTGGCCTTGCCGGGCACGTGGTAGCCGTCGGCGGCGAGCACGGAGGTGTTGCCGACCTCCTGGCCGTCGAGGAGCAGGCGGACGTCGGCCATGCCCTCGGCGTCGGTGGCGTTGGCGACGACCTCGAACTGGGGTCCGACGCGGCCGCCGTTGCCGGGGCTCACGATCGTCAGCGTCGGGCCGTTGGTGTCGGTCGGCCGCGCGCCGAGCTTCTCGTTGAGCCGCTTGGACGAGTTGGGGACGCCGCCGGTGTTCT
Source organism: Pseudomonadota bacterium (assembly GCA_026387715.1). Classification (GTDB taxonomy): domain Bacteria; phylum Myxococcota_A; class Polyangia; order Haliangiales; family Haliangiaceae; genus JABFXX01. The sequence goes on along the minus strand of JAPLLF010001024.1, from coordinate 1,491 downwards.
GGCACGAGCACGGGTTGGTCTGGCCCGGGCCGACGCCGCACTGCGAGCCCTGATCGACGAACGCCTTGGTGTTGGAGTCGGCGACCAGCACGTACGACAGGAGGTCCTGCGACAGCACCTCGTGCTCGAGCGCGAGCAGGTGGCCGACCTCGTGCGCGATCGTCGCGCACAGCTCCTCGTTCTTGCGGCTGACGCCCTGGTGGGTCACCGAGAACGAGAACGCGATGCCGCCCTCGGTGATGTTGCAGAAGTTATCGGCCGACGCGATGCCGAACAGCTCGCCCGCGCCGAACCCGAGCTCCTGCCCGGTGCCGCCGACGACGGCCTCGACGTAGGGCGTGCCGTCGGTCGGCTCGCTCTCGACGACGCGGATGTTGTAGTTCTTGTAGTGGTTGACCACGCAGCTGCTGACCACGGCCCAGTCGAAGCCGGCCTCCATGGGCGCGATCGTGATCATCCCGCTCGGCCCCTGGCTGATGCCCTGGTTGACCGTGTTCATCGTCGCGCTGGTCTGCCCGGGGATGATGTTGTAGGTGCCGCCGAAGCGGTTGAGGTAGATCACCCGCTGCTTGGAGTCCGCGAACAGCACGGGCTGGTCGGAGGCTTGCTCGGCGATCTGGTGGGTGCCGCAGCGTCCGGGCCGCGTCGTCGCCGTCCCAGGCGAGGCCGTGGCGACGGTGGTGAACAGTAACGACGCGACGATACCGAGCTTCTTCACGTGGGCTCCTTCTCTTCCCCTTTGGACAACGGGGCTCGCAGCGTATCGCAAAATCCCGGGATTCCTCACCTCCATCGAGCTAGCGTAGGCGGCGTGAGGCTCATCACCACGTGGTGTCTTTTCGCAGCGCTCGGCTGCGGCTCGGGGCAGAACGACCCAGGCGCCGCGGTCGCCTGCGACGCGCTCGATCCCGGCCTCGGCCGCACGTTGCTGTCGACCTCCGAGCCGCGCAAGACCGGAGCGTGGTCCGACGAGATGTCGAGCCGCGTCGAGGCCGCGCTGCGTGGCGAGTGCGAGCGGACACGGTGGACGCGCGCCAGCTACGCGTGCCTCCAAGGCGGGGTCTGCGACGCCGACGCGACGCGCCAGCGGGACCGCGCGCGGGCGCTGGCCGAGGCCACCATCCACGAGCTCGACGCCGCGATCGCCAAGGGCGCAGATGCTGCGCGGCCCGGCGCGATCGGCTCGCCGCTGCCCAGCGCGACGACCGATCCCGACTACCCGACGCCCGCCGCCGCGGGCACCGACAAGATCTTCTCGACCGAGGATCCCGATCGCGGCCCCAAGGTCCCGGTCGACTTCGCGCTGCCGCCCAAGGCGGAGCTGACCTGGAGCGACCACGCGTACTGCGAGGACGATCGCACCAACATCGTGTGCAGCCCCGACCCTGCCCCCAAGGGGCAGCTCTGGAGCTGGCGGCTCGGCAAGCGCGGCAAGGAGCTGGTCGTCGCCGAGTCGTGGCGCGCCGGGCACCTCGTGCAGACGTTCGTCTA
>JAPLLF010000385.1 GCA_026387715.1 Pseudomonadota bacterium | reverse complement strand
TCGCGAGCACGTCGCGGTCGGGCTTCACCCAGCCGAGCCCGGTCGTCGGATCGAAGAAGTGGTTCGCGCCGTTGGCCGCCGGGATGTCGGCGAGCGCGGCGCCTGCGGCCAGCCACGCGAGCGCCGTCTGGCGACCGCGCGCGTCGGGCACCGAGCCGTGCGTCGGCGAGAGCAGCTTGAGGGCCTCGATCAGCTGGGGGGCGTCGGCTGGCGGCACGGTGAGCGGCTCGAACAAACCACCGCTGAAGCCGAGCAGGACGAGGCGCTTGTGAAGGTTCGACGACAGCGCGGCCTGCTCGGCGAGGCCGGCCTGGGTGGTCTCCGACTCCCAGGCGTGCGCGAGCTCGGGGAGGCCGAGGAGCCCGACGCCGAAGGACGTGGCGAGGACGAGCGCGAGCTTCACTTGCCACCTGCATTCGGGAGGAGCGTCTTGATCCGGCCGTAGATCGTCTGCGCGAGCGCGACGACGTCCTCGACCGACGAGCACTGGCTCACGCCGCACGTGAGCAACACGACCATGCCACGCGGCGCGTCGAGGAACGACCGCGGTGTCGGGCTCGTCGGACAGCGGGCCGGTCTCGATGCCACCGTCGAACTTCGTGCGCGACGTGATGTCCGTGTCGGACAGGAGCTGCGCCGCGACGATGTACTGCCCGTCGCCGCGACCCGGGCGAAGGTCGTTGCCCTTCACCCCACCGGTGTCGAGCTCGGCGCTCGCGTCGGCGAGCTCCCAGCTCGTCAGCGCGGCGACCGCGGTGCCGCCGCCGACGAAGCGCAGGTGACGCGCGTGCGACAGCTCGCTGCGCCAGCGCTCGAGCAGGACCTGGTTCTCGCGCTGGGCGAAGTCCATGCGCGCGCCGAGGTCCGCGAAGCGACGATCGCTGCGATACGCGACGTAGCCGCGCTTGTAGACGAGCAGCGTGAACTCGGTGACGCGCGTCCCGGACGGCGTGTCAGCGAGCGTCGGGACGCGATAGTTGCCGCCCGCGTCCGTCGAGCCGACGAACTCGCGCGCGCCACCGGGCTGCGTGAGGCCGGTGCCTCGTTCGAACGACCACGTCGCGTAGACGAGCGCCCCCGCGATCGCGGCGTGCGTCGTCGCGTCGACGACGCGGCCGTTGAACGGACCGAGCAACGACCCCGCGCTCGCGCTGTCGGGGCGCACGCGGAATGGGGCGGTGCGCACGGCGCTATCGACGCAACTGGTGAGCAGTGCGGTGAGACCTAGGATCAATACGGAGCGGCGGATGGGTGTGTCTAGCAAAAATGCCTCGACGGCGAAAGCAGGTGCGGGCTCTGGTTCGCGCGGGAAACTTTGGCGATAGTTTCAAAAATGCGCTGTTCTCTGTGTGGCCACGATAGCCCGGCCGGATCGTCGTTCTGTCTCAATTGCGGGAGCTCGCTGGCTCCCGCGATGGCGCAGACTCCTCCGCCACCGGCAGGGTTGCCCACGATCTGCGGCGTCTGTCGTGGTGAGAACCCCCCGGGGATGAAGTTCTGTCGCAGCTGCGGCAGCGCGCTCGCAGCGTCGGTGCCACCCCCGGGTGGGTCGATGCCGCTGGGTGGCATGCCCCCGGCAGGCCCCATCGGGATGCCTCCGGCGGGCCCGATGGGCGGCATGCCCCCCGCGGGCCCGATGGGTGGGATGCCTCCAGGGCCTCCTCCGATGGGTGGCGCCCCGATCGGCCCTCCCGGGATGATGCAGATGCCGATGCCGATGCCGATGCCGATGCCGATGCCGATGCCGATGCCGATGCCGATGCCGATGCCTATGCCGATGGCCGCCCCGCCGATGGCCGCCCCGCCGATGGCCGCGCCGGCCATGCCGATGAGCGTGCCGCCGCGGGTCGCAGCGCCGGGCTCGCAGATGATCGCGTGTCCTCGGTGCGCCACGCAGACGCCCGTTGGCTTCGCGTACTGTCAGCAGTGCGGCCTCCATATGGGCGCGTTGCAACCGACCGATCCCGGCGCGGCCCGACCCCGCTCGCCGTCGTCGCTCCACGCGCCCATCGATCCGCAGGGCGCGACCTTGTCACCGGGGCCAGGGCCCGCCGTCGGCCGTGCCCCCACTCCCGCGGCGCTCCCGCCCCAGCCCCAGACGCAAGCTTGGGGCTCGGCCGTGCTCGTCAACCGCGATGGTAGCGATGGGCAGCGTTACCCGCTGGGTGGCGAGTCCGTCGTGATCGGTCGCGCGGGAGCGGACATCGCGTTCGACGACGATCGCTTCCTCGCGCGCCAGCACGCCAAGATCGATCGCGGCCCGGACGGCAGCGTGAAGATCACGTCGATCGATCAACTCAACGGCGTGTTCCGCAAGGCGAGCGAGCCGGTCGAGCTCGTCGACGGTTCGATCGTCCTCGTCGGGCGCGAGGTCCTCCGCTTCGAGCTCGTCGATCCCGAGGAGCGCGCGGTCCATCCGCTGGTTCGTCACGGTGTCGCCCTGTTCGGGTCGCCGCCGCGCGATCCGTGGGGCCGCTTCCTGCAGGTCATCCCCAACGGCGGCCACCGCGACGTCCGCCACCTGATGGGCGAGGAGGTCATCCTCGGTCGCGAGGAGGGCGACCTCGTCTACCGCGACGACGCGTTCATGTCGCGTCGTCACGCGACGGTGACGTGGAGCGGGACCAAGGCCGTGATCACGGATCTCGGCAGCTCGAATGGCACCTTCGTGAAGGTCTCGAGCTGCGCGCTCAAGCACGGCGATCACGTCCGCATGGGCGATCAGTTGCTCAGGATCGAGATCGGTCGGTAGGTGATCGAAGGCGAACGCTCGCCGGCGGCGCTCGAGATCGTCGTCGTCGGTGCGAGCGATATCGGCATCGTTCGCGAACATAACGAGGACGAGTTCCTCGTCGGCGATCTCGACAGCCTGGAGCTGATGGACGTCGATCAGCCGTGGCGGCGCTCGAGCGATCGCGGTCCGCTGCTCGTCGTGTGCGATGGCATGGGCGGGGTCGAGGGTGGCGAGGTCGCCTCGGAGCTGTGCGCGGCGGCGATCTGGCGCGAGATGCGCGCGACCCCGGCGACGCACCACCCCGAGGTGTTCGCGCGGCTGCTCCGGCGCGCCACCCGCTCGGCGAACCAGGACGTCTACGCGATGAGCCGCCGCGAGCCGGGCCTCCGGGGCATGGGCACGACGGTCTCGGCGGCGGGGATCAGCAACGATCGCCTGATCATCGCCACCGTGGGGGATTCGCGCGCCTACGTCCTGCGCAGCGGTGCGCTGGTGCAGGTCACGCGCGATCAATCGCTGCACTCGGCGTTGCTCGCCGCGGGGCACAGCGAGCACGAGGCCGCGAGCGCGGGTGGGGCGATCCTCCAGGCCCTCGGCGTCGGGCCCGACGTCGAGCCGTCGCTCTCGATCATCGAGCTCCGCCGCGGGGACCGGATCCTGCTCTGCAGCGACGGGCTCCACGGGCTCGTCGGCGATCCGGCGCTCGCCATCCTGCTGTCGCGCCCGCACACCGTCGAGCACTCGGTCGACCTCATGCTCGCCGCGGCGCGGGCGGCGGGCGGGACCGACAACATCACGGCGATCGTCGTCGAGGTGAGCGGGGAGCGCCTCGCGGAGCCCGCCGGCGATCACGACCTCCCGATGTTCAAGGAGTTCGACCCGCAGCGCGAAGGCGACCCGGCGCTGTCCGGGAGTTCGGTCGTCGCGCGCCGGCTCGCCGCGCGCATCGGCATCGGGTCGCCGTTCGGGCTCTCGGATCCGCCGTCGTTGCCGGTCACCGGCCAGCACGCGATCGTGCGCTCGCAGATCGGCATCCGGATCCCGGCGACGACGCCGATCGAGGTCGAGGGCCCGGCGCGTCAGCACCTCCGCAAGGCGGACGCACCGATGTGGTGGATCTACGTCGCGATCGCGGTCGTCGGCTGCGCGTTCGCGTGGTTCCTGGGCGGCCGGTAGCCAAGAACTATCGGTAGTTTACCGAGTTGCGGTAGATTGCGCGCGTGCGGCTCGTCGTCGACCACGTGGCGGGGAGCCGGCGCGGCCAGCGACAGGAATTTGCGTCCGGAACGCGCGTGCGGTTCGGACGCCACCCCGAGTGCGAGGTCTCGTTCGGTCCCCATCGCGACATCGACGCCAGCTCGCGGCACGCGGAGCTCCGCACGACCGAGGACGGCTACCTGCTGGTCGATCTCGGGAGCTCGAACGGCACCTACGTCGACAGCCGGCGGATCACCGAGGCCCCGATCCTTCCGGGCACGCCGGTCATGGTCGAGTTCGGCTCGGGAGGACCCCGCATCCGGCTGTTCGTCGGGAATCAGGACGCGGTCGACGCGCTGCCACCCGCGCCGATCGAGCGGGTGACACGTGCCTGGTTGATCCCGGGGATCGTCCTGGTCGCGCTCGCGGTGGGTGCCGGCGCGCTGGTCCTCGCGCTTCGATGACCGTGAGATTTCGCACCCCTCCGTTCCGAGAAAAAGCGGGAAACTAACGTGCGAGCCCAGGCGACTTCTGCGAGGATTCGCCTGTGAACTGTCCGTCTTGCGCGACGCCGCTCGAGCCGAATGCTCGATTCTGCGGTGTCTGCGGATACCGTTTGCAGCCCGGGCAAGTCGGAGCTCCCGCGACCGCTGCACCTGCTGGTGGAGGGGGGCTTCAGCCCGTCGGTCCAGCGCATAGCTCGCCCGTGATCCGCGCGCCTGGCAGCCAGAAGCCGATCGGCAGCGGTCCCTCCAAGGCGCCCGGCGCTCGCACCCCGAAGCCGCGGATCACCAAGGGCGACGAGCTCTACATCAACCAGACGCTCAACAATCGCTTCAAGGTCGAGTCGAAGATCGGGGAGGGCGGCTTCGGGGCCGTGTTCCGCGGCGTGCAGCTCGCGACCGGGCGCAAGGTCGCGCTCAAGTTGCTCCACCCGGAGATGACCAAGGACGAGAACCTCGTGGCGCGCTTCCGCCGCGAGGGCATGGTGCTTTGCAACCTGCGCGACGCGCACACGATCACGACGTACGACTTCGATCAGACGCCCGACGGCACGCTCTACATCGCGATGGAGTTGCTCGAGGGCAAGAGCCTCCACCAGGTCTTCCACGACGAGGCGCCGCTCGAGTGGAAGCGCGTGTTCAAGATCCTCACGGAGATGTGCAGCTCGCTCGCCGAGGCGCACGCCCAGGGCATCGTTCACCGCGACCTCAAGCCCGAGAACATCTATCTCGAGACGCGCCCGGGGAACCCGGAGTTCGTGAAGATCCTCGACTTCGGCATCGCCAAGGTGATGCGCGGCGATGGGATCGATCCCCAGAGTCCCCAGCTCACCGCGACCGGCCAGACGCTCGGGACGCTCGAGTACATGTCGCCCGAACAGCTGATGGGCAAGCCGCTCGACGGTCGCAGCGATGTGTACGCGCTCGGCGTCGTGGCCTACGAGATGAGCACCGGCCGGTTGCCGTTCCCCGACGCCAAGGGGCCGGCGGGGCTCATCACCGCGCAGCTCAAGCAGACGCCGCAGCCACCGTCGGTCGCGAACCCGAAGCAGAACATCCCCGCGAGCGCCGATCGCGTGATCCTCAAGTGCCTCGAGAAGGACAAGAACAACCGCTTCCCGGATGTCTCGGCGCTCGCGATCGCACTACAAGATCTGATCGCCCACGCCCACGAGGCGCCGCAGGAGACCTGCCGAACGTCGCGCCACCGGCGATGCCGCCGATGATGTCGAACGGGCCCGGCCTGCCGCCGCTCGTCGCGCAGAGCTCGCCCGCGATCCCGCTGCAGGCGAACCAGTCGATGGGGATGCCGCAGGGTGGATACGGCTCCAGCCCTGGCATTCCGAACAGCGGGGTCGGGCTCGCGCCGCAGCAGTCGTATCCGTCGGCGTCGGGCGTCGGCTACCAGATGCCGAACATGCCGAAGTCCGGCTCGAAGACGTGGTTGTGGGTGCTGATCGGGCTGCTCGCGCTCGGCGCGGCCGCCGGTGCGGTGCTCGCCATCGTCATGAAGTAGGCGGTCCTCATCGGGCGAGCAGGGCGCGCGCTCGCTCTTCGCCGTGAGGATCGTCCGGGATCCCGTCGAGCCACGCCTGGAACGAGGCGCGCGCGTGGACGAGATCGCCGCGCGCCTGGGCGACGAGCGCGTCGACCTCGAGCGCCTCGGGGAGCTGCGGCACGCGGACGAGGGCACGCGCGCAGGCCTCGCTGGCACGCACGTAGTCGCGCGCGCCAAGGTATCCCCGCGCCTCGCGGATCGACGCGCGCGCGGCGACGAGGTTGGCGAGACGATCGAGCTCGACGGTCGGGTCGGCCGGTAGATCTGCGGGCGGGGCGGGGCGGTCGCCTTCGCCGCGAAGCTCGTGCCGGAGATCGAAGGCGCGGAAGCGCCCGGCCGCGTGCGGATCGGCGACCCACAGCTCGAGCGACGAGGGATCGAGGATCGCGGTGTGAACCGCGCGACCTTCGTCGATCACGTTGCGATGGCCCGGGGGGCGCACGCTGTCGTCGAGCGCGCGCTGGTCGCGAAGCACGGTCGCCATCGCGAACACGTCGGGCAGCGGCAGGTGGGTCAGCTTCGCGGCTCGATCGATCCGCGCCATGGTGGGCAGCATCCGGCGCGCGCGGTCGTTCTCGGGATCCTGCGCGAGCGCGTTCGTCGTGAGGACGTCGCCGAACACGTGGAGCTTCGACTTGCGCTCGAGGATCGCCTTGCTCGGCGTGCGCTCGACGATCACCCAGTTGCCGCTCGTGCCGTCGACGACGACCATCACGCCGGCCCCGAGCGTCTCGGTGGCCTGGATCAGCTTGATCGCCTCGTCGAGCGTCTTGGCCTGCTCGAGGACGGCGCGCGCGAGGAGCGCGATCGGGCGCGCGGCACGCGTCGGGCGGACGTCGGCGGTGCGCACTGGATCGACGAACACCGCGATCCCCTCGGCGTTGACGCCGGTGACGACCCCGAGCTGGCCGGGCCAGCCCACCGAGGCCCACGCGATGAGCCCCGTCGGCTTGACGATCTGGACGATCGGGATCGCGGCCTCGCCCCCATCGTCGATGCCCGGGAGCGCGAAGATCCGACCGATCCACAGCCGCGCGGGCGCCTGCTGCTGGGTCGCGATGATGGTCAGGCTGTGCGCGAGGCTGTGATGCTCGGCCTCGCCGGTGCGCGACGACGGCGAGCCGACGTCGAGGACCGCTTGATCGCGGAGCACCGCGTCGTAGTCGACCTCGACGCCGCTCGCGGCCGCGCCGCGGGTCAGGCCAGCGGCCATGCGGCGGTCCGATTCGGCGAGCCCCTCGTCCACGAAGCGCCACCGCCAGCGGAGGCGCATGTTGTGCGTCCAGCCGCCGAACAGGCCCTCGTCGGAGACCGTGGCCGTGATCGAGGGCGCGGCGGCGGCGACGACGGGGGCGATCCAGGGCGCGAGCAGGCGACCGTGCGCGGCCCCGATGGCGTGGGCATCGCCATTCGCGTGCAAAACCGGGATCCCACCCGTCCACGACAGCGACGAGGTGCCGTAGATGAGGGTCGGCAAGGCACCGGGAGCGGTGTGCAGGCTGGAGATCTCTCCCGTGATCTCTCCAGCGGGGACATCGTAGGCAACAGACCTACGGTAGATGAACCACGCCACGATCACCGCGACCCCGAGCATGCCGAGGGCGATCGCGCCCGCGCGCCAGGGCCGGGGAAACCCCGAGCGACGTCCGCCGATCACCAGGTCTGGCATGCGCTGGGGTAGTACCTCGACGGGGCGGCAAGTTTCCACGTTGACCGGTCATGAGGTGGTTGCTAGCCTCGACGAGCCCCGTGCCTCCGTCGACGACAGCGGTGTTCGGGGCCAGCGATGGTCGGCTCGAGCCACTCTTGGCCGTGCTCGTCGCGCTGCTGACGTTGGTCTTGCTCGGCCTGTTCGCGATGGTGGTGATCCTCCGTCGACGCGCACGCCAGGCGGCGGAGGTGGCGCGCGTCGCTGCTGCCATGCCCAAGCCGCTCGTGCCCCAGCCCCCGACCTTGCCTCGACCGCGCCGCATGGTGGTGCGCGGCGGCGCCGGCGGCGCCGGGCTCGCCATCGCCACGTCGTCGGCGATGGTGTGCCCGACGTGCCGCACCGAGTATCACGGCATGACGTACTGCACGCGCGACGCCCGGCGGCTCGTCCCGCCCGAGGAGATGATGGCGACGCGCGGCTCGAACAAGAGCGCCGGCCTCATGTGCATGGCGTGTCGGCGGGCGTACGAGCCCGGGCTGCGCGCGTGCCCCCACGATGGCAACGAGCTGTTGCCGTTCTCGGTCTACAACGCGACCCGTCCGCGTCGGCGCGCGGGGACCAGCGACCCGGCCGGCGTCGTGGCGCGGATCTGTCCGGTGTGCGCGACCAAGTACGACCTCAACGCGCGGTTCTGCGGCCACGACGCGGGCGAGCTCGTCGTCATCAACTGACGACTCGCAGCTCAGCCGAAGCTCAGATCGAGTCGCAGAACTCGATGCGCCGCGGAACCTTGTACGGCGCGAGGTTCCGCGCGCAGTGATCGATGATCTCCTCGGCCGGGCACTTCGTCTTCATGACCACGCGGGCCACGACGACGGCGCCGGCCATCGGATCGGTCACGACGGTCGCCTGCGCGGCCTTGATCTTGGGGAAGGCCTCGAGGCAACCCTCGACCTCGCCGAGCGCCACGCGCTTGCCGTCGACCTTGACGACGTCGTCCTCGCGGCCGGTCAGCTGGAGTCGGCCGGACTTCGCGTCGAGCTTGCCGAGATCGCCCGTGCGAATCCACCCGGCCTTGTCGATCTCGCCGATCGCCACCATGCCCGACGCGCGTGCGGTCCGCGGCGGTGGCGCATCCTGATCGTTGTCGAACGGGCCGATCGACTTGGGGGACAGCGCCTTGCTCTTCACCCAGATCTGGCCGCCGTCCTTGGCCGGCTTGCCGTCGGCCGAGGTGATCCGCACCTCGACGCCGTCGATCACCTTGCCGACGGTGGTCGGATACTTCCCGGTGTTCTCGAGCGAGACCGTGGCGGCCTCCGTCGAGTGGTAGCAACTCATCACGTGGATGCCGTACTTGTCGAAGAACTCGTCGGCGACCAGCTGATCGAGGCGGGCGCCCGCCGCGAGGTAGCGAGGCGACTTGACGTCGAGCTTCTTCGCGGTAGGCAGCTTCGACAGCTCGGCGTACATCGCCGGGGTGCCCGGCAGCACGTCGATCTCGTGATCGCGGAGCAGCTTGCCGATGCGGCGCGCGCTGATCTCCTCCTCGAGGAACATCGTCGAGCCGAGCTTGAGCGTCGGGAGGAAGCCGAGATCCCACCCGTAGGCGTGGAACAACGGCACCGCGACGAGGACCTTGGTCTTGTCGGTCATGCCGAGCGCGCCGATCGCCTGGTCGACGGTGGCGATCGTGTTCTTGTCGCTGCGGAGGACGCCCTTCGGATCGCCCAGCGAGTCGGCGGTGAACAGCACCGCGATCGGCTCCACGCCGTGATCCGGGGGGCTGCGCTTGTACACGCTGCACGTCAGCAACGTGCCCTGCAGGCGACGGCGGACCTCGGCGCTGTCGTTGCCGGGGGCGGCGGTGTTGGTCGTCTGTTCGCGGGGCGGCGGGGCGGTCGGCCGGATGACGCGCGCGCGAGGCAACGTGCTCGGCGGCACCGGGGCGCTGGTGCCGTTCGCCGAGATGCTGCCTTCGCTGCCACGGGGGCGGGTGACGAGCGCGCGGAGCGGGGCGGCGGCGAGGATGAGCTCGAGCTCGCGCCCGCCGGTCGTCGGGTCGATCGGCACGATCGCGGCATCGAGCTTGGACAACGCGAGCGCGAGGATGGGGACGTTGCCGAGCATCAGCCCGACCCACGCACCCTCCTTGATCCCCATGCTCTTGAACTCCTGCGCGCGACGGTCGACGCGATGGAGCAGGCCACGCCACGAGAGGTAGTTGTCCCGATAGACGACGGCCTTGTTGTTTCCCTGAGCCTTGGCGGCCTTCTTGAGCCAATCGTAAAGCAGGGTCATCTTTAGGTGGCTAGGTTCCGGTGTGAACGACCAGACCCCGAGCCGGGGCACTGTACCAGGGTGGGTCGACAGCGTGAAGCGACCGAAGCGACTTGATCTGGCAGGGATTCCAGTGGAACAACGCCCTGTGTCGGTCCCCGTGAAGTCAGAGCCCATCAAAACCGGGGACGATCCCCTGGCGGAACCGGGCACGGAGGCCCTTTCCGCCCAGGGGAACGGGGTTACCCCCCCTGGTGGGGGTGCCACGGACGTCGATGGCTGGCAGCTCCTCGAAGGGATGCGTCGACGCCTCGATGACCAGGGATCGATCGCCCGAAAGACCCAGACGCAGGTCGTCCAGCTCGCCGACTCGATCGCGGCCCTGGTCGACAACCAGCGACGCCGGACCCGGCGGCTCAACCTCAACTCATTCGTCGCGTACGTCCTGTTCACCATCCTCGTCGGGAGTGGCTTCTTCGCGCTCTACCGCAGCCGGGCCAACGAGCTGGTCGAGGCCCGCGACCACGCGCTCGCGGAGCGGGACGCTTCGAAGAAGCGGGCCGACGACGCCACGACCCAGGCGGCCGCGCGCGAGCAGGCGGATGGCAAGGCGTGGGAGGTCTACCAGCTCCTCGAGGCCGGCAAGCGCGTGGAGGCCAGGGACAAGCTGGCTGCCCTCCGGGACCTGCCGCTGTCGCGCACGGAGCGGGCGATCCTGACCACCACCGCGCACGAGACCCAGGTCGTCGCCACCGACGCGGCGCTCAAGACCGCGATCGCCTCGTTCAAGGCCGGGCGCTATGCCGAGATGATCGTCCCGCTCGAGACCGCCCTCGCGGGCGAGCCGGCGGGCGCGCGGGCGGGGCAGATGCACTATTACCTGGGCATCGCCTACGCGAAGGAGAACGAGCTCGACAAGGCGGTCACGCACCTGCAAGCCGCGGCCGCGTCGGACGTCGATCAGGAGGACGCCCGGTTCCAGCTCGCGTCCGCGCTCGATCGGGCTGGCCAGTATCCGCGCGCGCGCAGCGAGTACGATCGGTTCGCGACGGCGCATCCGCAGTCGCAGCTCGCCGTGTTCGCGATGCGCCGGAGCGCGACGCTCGCCCGCATGCCCACGACGCCAGCCGGGGTGGGTGGTACCGTCGTCGTACCGAAGCCTGCTGCCGGCAGCTCCGCGCCGACCCCCGTGCCGTCTCCCACGCCGACCCCCAAGCCCGTGGTCCTGGCACCCACGCCGACGCCAGCGCCAACCCCCGCGGCCGGTACGACGGTCGCTCCCCCTCCATAGTGGGCGCGCTGGTCGCGTCGCCGCGCCGCCCGTTCACGGCGACGATCGAAGCGCTCGGTGCTCCGGTCCGCGCCCGGATGGAGGACGTGTCGTGGCACGGCGGCGATCCCCGGTGTCCCCGGTGGGACGACCTTGCGTACGTCCGGCTGGCGCACGTCTCGTTCGACGGCGACGTGCGCGAGGGCGAGCTCGTCGTCGCACGGCGGATCGCCGCGCGGACGGTGGCGCTATTTCGGCGGCTCTACGAGCTGGGCGTGCCGATCCGATCGATGCAGCTCGTCGACGCGTTCGCGGCGAGCGACGAGCGCTCGATGAGCGCCGACAACTCGTCCGCGTTCAACTTCCGGACGATCGCCGGGACCGAGCTACTGTCGCAGCACGCGCTCGGGCTGGCGATCGACATCAACCCGGTCGAGAACCCGTGGCGGAGGCCCGATCGGATCGTCCCGGCGGAGGGGATCGCGTACGTGGATCGGCGGGACGTACGGCCGGGGATGTTCGTGCGGCCAGGGCCGGTCGTGGCGACGTTCGACGAGCTGGGCTGGGAGTGGGGTGGCGACTGGCGGCACGCGTTCGACGACCACCACGTCGTGTGGTCGCGTCCCACGTAGTACGCTCGCCCCGTGCCACAGGTCGTCGAGTTACCGCCCATCGGGCAGGATGCGCGTGGAGCGATGGTCGCGCTCGTGCGCGTGTGCAAGGAGACGCCCGCCAAGGGCGAGCCGTTCAAGGACTTCCGCACGCGCCTGCGTGTCGCGAAGCTCTGGGATCGCGAGCGCCCGCTGGTGCTGCTCCGCTTCCTCGGCGTCGGTGGCGCCACGGTGACGCCGTCGGCATTCATGCAGGCGCTGGCGGCCTCGAACAACGACGACGAGACCTCGGTCGCGATCCTCGATCGGTTGTGGGCCGTCAACGCGCTGCTGTGCAAGACCGTCCTCGACCTCGTCGTCCAGCGCGCCTACCACAAGGACGAGATCTACAAGCACCTCGGGTCGGCCGCGTATCGCGGGGTGGTCCCGTCGCGCCCCGCGTTCGAGACCTGGCTCCAGATCGCGATCCTCAACGGGCTCGTGCGCGTGCTCGGGGTCGCCGTCGCGATGGGCCCACGCGGCGAGCGCTACACCCAGCTCGCGAACACCCTCGATACCGACGAGTTCCTCGCCGAGGACAAGCCGGATCCGGAGCCCATCATCCCGACGATCGGCGAG
>JAPLLF010000436.1 GCA_026387715.1 Pseudomonadota bacterium | reverse complement strand
GCGCTCAGGCGCTCGCCGCGCTTTACCTCAAGCGCAAGGACGGCGAAGGGTGGACGGCGGCGCGGCTGACCCCGATGCTCGCGGGGCTGCTCGAGTTGAGCCCATGGGTAAAGCAGTGGCACAACGATCCCTCCGAAGAGTTCGGCGGTCTCCGCATGGGCGACTACTACGCGCAGTTCCTCGACGGCGAGTGCCGGCAGCACGGCCTGACGCACGACGATCTTCGCGCCTGGCGACCGCCGGCGAAGACCCGCAAGGCCAAGGCGGCGAAGCCCGCGAGGTCGACCACCGATGACGACGCTGGCGACGAGCCTGCGCCGGAGCCACTACGTGCCAAGCGGAAGCCGAAGGTTCCGACCGGCGAACCTACGACACCCGAGGTCGAGTAGCGATGCTCCCCACGTCGGGCCACGAGTTGAGTCCATGCTGACGATTCGAGAGTTGCTCGATCGCCTCGCCGACGTCGACGAGTCCGCGGACATCGAGACCAAGCGGGCGGCCAGCGATCTCGGCCGCAGCGCTCTCGAAACGATCTCTGCGTTCTCGAACGAGCCGGGCATGGGCGGTGGGTGCCTGCTGTTTGGCGTCGCCGAGGACCAGATCACGCACCGTCCGACGATCGTCGGGGTGGCCGATGCGAAGAAGCTCGAACAGGAGATCTCCACGATCTGCGCCACGGGGTTCAACCGTGCGATCCGTCCGACCGTCTGGATCGAGCGGGTCGACGACGTGTTGCTCGTCGCGGCGTTCATTCCCGAGGCGTCACCGCACGAGAAGCCGGTGTTCATCCGGAAGTCCGGGATGGTTCATGGCTCGTACCGGAGGATCGGCACGACCGATCAGCGCTGCACCTACGAGGATCTTCGGGTCCTGTACCGTGCTGGCGACACGACCGGCTACGAGGACACGCTCGTCCCCGACGCCAGCGAGGACGAGCTCGATCCGTCCGTCATCACCGCGTATCGGCGCCAGTTGCTCGACGCGAACCCCGCGACGGAGCTGCGCGACGCGTCGCCGACCGCGCTGGTCCATGCCGTCGGCGGTGTCCGCAGGGATGGCGGGCGCCTGGTGCCAACGGTCGCGGGCGTCCTGTTGTTCGGGACGCGGCTCCTGCTTCGTCGCGTGTTTCCCCAGCTTCGCGTCGACTACATCCGCGTCCCGGGCACGCAGTGGGTTCCGGACACGGAGCGTCGCTACGATTCCGTCGAGATCCGCGACCCCTTGCTCACCGCGTTTCGCCGCTGCTACCAGGCGATCGTCGACGATCTCCCGCGCGCTTTCATCCTCGAGCCGGGTAGTCCCGAGCGAAAGGATCGAGCGGCGGTGCCGGACACGGTGATCCGCGAGGCGTTGGTCAACGCGCTGACCCACCGCGACTATCGCGTGCCGAGCGCGATCCAGGTGATCCGGTACGCCGACCGGCTCGAGATCCGCAACCCGGGTCACTCGCTCGTCAGTCGAGATCAACTCGGCCAGCCTGGCTCGTTTCCCCGCAACCCACGCATCGCGGACGTGTTCCGCGAGATGGGCCTCGCCGAGAACAAGGGCACCGGCATCGAGGCAATGCGGCGTGCGATGAAGCGTGCGGACCTGGTGCCGCCGCTGTTCGATACCGACACGCGCAAGGATCAGTTCGTCACCATCCTGTGGTTTCACAGCCTGCTCGACGACGTGGAGCGGGTGTGGCTGGACACGCTCGAGATCGCGCTCGACGTGGAGCAGCGGCAGGCGCTCGTCGTCGCCAAGCGCACCGGGTTTGTCCACAACGCCGGGTTACGCGATCTCACGGGGCTCGACCCGCTCCAGGCACGGCGCGCTCTGCACCGCCTCAGGGAGCTCGGGCTGCTCGAGATGCGTGGGGAGCGCGGAGGCGCGTTCTACGTGCTGGCGGGTGTCGCCCGGGCAAGTTCGACCGCCGATCCACGCGAGCCGAGCTATCCCGGTCAACCTGGTTCGGATCGGCCGGAGCCTGCGGCGGATCGGCCGGAGCTCGCACCGGATCGGCCGGAGCCTACGGCGGATCGGCCGGAGCCTGGCGATTCCGGAGATCCCGGAACGCTCCACTTGCCACCGGATCTCCGGCAGGCAGTGAGTCAGCTCGGGGCGCGGCCTCGCATGGCCACCCTGCGAACCGTCCTCTTGCGGCTCTGCGCCTGGCGACAGCTCCGATCGTCGGAGCTGGGCGAGATCCTGGGGATGCGACCGGATAACCTCGCGCGCCGCCACCTCGCGCCGATGGCCGATGCCGGGTACTTGAGCCGGGCGTTTCCGAGCAGCCCGAAGCATCCGGATCAAGCATATCGCTCGGTTCAAGGTGCCCTGTTGACCGAGACTGAGCTCGACCACGAGCCCGAGGACTTCGACGATGAGTGAGCCGACCACGATCCGCGAGCTGTTCGACATCCCCGAGCAGATCCGCAAGGGCGACTTCGTCCTCAAGCTCGCCGAGGGCATCGCCAACCCGCGCGAGACCACGCAGAGCTACGTCGTCACGCCGGGCCTCGTGCAGGCGTTCGACCAGGCGCTCGGGCTCGTCGGCGGCGCGCTGCGCGATGGCCGCAGCCAGGCGGCGTACCTGCACGGCAGCTTCGGCTCTGGCAAGTCGCACTTCATGGCGATGCTGTCGCTGCTGCTGGCCGGCAACGAGGACGCGTGGCGGCTGCCCGAGCTGCACGCGCTGCGGGCCAAGCACGCGTTCGTGGGCACCCGGCACCTGCTCGAGCTGCAGTTCCACATGATCGGGCAGACGTCGATGGAGGGCGCGGTGTTCGCGGGCTACCTGGCGCACGTCCGCGCGCACCACCCAACCGCGGCGCTGCCGGGCCTGTTCGCCGACGAGGGGCTGTTCGACAACGCGGAGCGCATGCGCACGACGCTCGGCGACGACGCGTTCTTCGCGCCGATGAACGCGGGCGCGGGCGACAGCGCGGGCTGGGGCGCGCTCGGCAGCCGGTGGGACGCGGCGCGGTTCACCGCGGCGATGCGGTCGTCGGATCCGGACGCCCGCGCGGAGCTGTTCACGTCGCTCGTGCGCACGCACTTCCAGGGCTGGGAGCAGTCGTCGCGCGCGTTCGTCGACTTCGACGCGGGGCTGGCGACGATCGCGCGGCACGCGGCGAAGCTCGGCTACCACGGCGTCGTGCTGTTCCTCGACGAGCTGATCCTGTGGCTGTCGGGGCGGACGTCCGATCCGGCGTGGCTGCACGGCGAGGTCGAGAAGGTCATCAAGCTGGTCGAGGCGTCGAACATGCAGCGCGACGTGCCGCTGGTGGCGTTCATCGCGCGCCAGCGCAACCTCGCCGAGATGGTCGGCAAGGACTACGCGGGGCTCGCCAACCAGCTCCTGCACGACTCGCTCAAGCACTGGGAGGGGCGCTACGACACGATCAAGCTCGAGGACAACAACCTCCCCGCGATCATCGAGAAGCGGATCCTGCGGCCGCGGTCGCCGGAGGCCAAGGCGGCGCTCAAGGCCGCGTTCGAGACCATGCGCAAGACGGCGGGCAGCGCGTGGAACACGCTGCTCGCGCGCGAGGATCAGCAGGCGTTCGAGAAGCTGTACCCGTTCTCGCCGGCGCTCGTCGACTGCCTGGTCGCGCTGTCGAACTCGCTGCAGCGCCAGCGCACCGCGATCAAGCTGCTGATGGAGATCCTCGTCGAGCACACCACCGATCTGGTGGTCGGCGAGGTCGTCCGCGTCGGCGATCTGTTCGACGTGCTCGCGTCGGGCCAGGACTCGGCGGACGGCATCATGCGCAGCCGGTTCGAGGCCGCCAAGCAGATCTACAAGTACCAGTTCCTCCCGCTGATCCAGCGCACGAACGGGACCACGACCGAGGCGCGGTGCCAGCGGCTGCGGCCGGCGCACCCGACGCGGCTCGGCTGCTCGGGGTGCGCCGAGCGCACGTGCCGGTCGGACAACCGGCTGGTCAAGACGATGCTGATCGCGTCGCTCGTGCCCGAGGTCGACGCGGTCAAGGACCTCACGGCGAGCCGGCTCGCGCAGCTGAACCTCGGGTCGCTCAAGGTGCCGCTGCCCGGCACCGAGCACACGATCGTCGCGCAGCGCCTGCGCACGTGGGCCGCCGAGATCGGCCAGCTCCAGGTCGGCCCCGAGAACGATCCGAGCGTGCGGCTGCGCCTCTAGGGCGTGGACCTCGCGCCGATCNNCCTCGATCGCGGCCGCAGCGCCGACAACCTGGGATCGCGCCAGCGCGTGCTGCGCGACATGGTCTACACGGCGCTCGGCCTCGAGCGGATCCTCGCGAGCGATCGGGCGCACACCGTCGAGTGGCGCGGCACGGCGCGGATCGGTCGCGTCGAGTTCGGCAACATCCGCACGATGGGGATGGACAAGCTGCAGTGCGGCGCCGACGAGGACTGGCGCCTGGTCATCGACTATCCGTTCGACGACGGCCAGTTCGGGCCCAACGACGACGTCGCGGCGATCGACCGGTTCGTGGAGCAGGGCAACGGCAGCTGGACCCTGGTGTGGCTGCCGAGCTTCCTGTCCGCGGCGATGGAGAAGCAGCTCGGCGAGCTGGTGATCCTCGAGCACATCTGCGAGTCGCACGAGTCGATGCGCAAGTACGTGTCCGACCTGAGCCCCGATAACCAGACCCGCGCGATGACCGATCTCGAGAACCTGCGCGCGAGCAAGCAGACCCGCCTGCTCCAGGTGCTGCAGGAGGCGTACGGGCTCGCGAGCGCCCGCGAGGGCAACCTCGACACCGCGCGGATCGCGCCGCGCCACACCGTGCTGCTCAAGCCCGGCGCGCGCCCCGAGATGCGGGTGCCGCCGAACTTCGCCGAGGCGGTCGAGACCTACGTGCAAGACCTCCTGGTCGCGCGCTGGCCGCGCCACCCCCGGCTCGGCGAGCGGCTCACCCGGCGCCGTGTCGAGCACCTCGTCGACGTGTTCGGCCAGCTGGTCGACGCCGACGACAAGCGCATCCCCGCCGACCGCGCGCTGATCGAGGAGGTCCGCGACACGCTCGGCGAGCTCGGGCTCGTCAAGGTGACCGAGAACGCGATCCTCGTCGCGATGGACGGCCTGGTCCAGGATCTCGACAAGCGGCGCGCGCAGAAGGCGATCGACCAGCCGACCGTCGGCGAGCTGCGCCAGTGGATCGACGAGACCGGCAAGAAGGGCCTGCAGGCCGACGCCGAGGACCTGATCATCCGGTGCTTCGCGCGGTCGGACGCGCGGACGTTCGTCGCGTGGGGCAAGCCATACACGCCCGAGGCCGGCAAGGGCATCCCCGACGAGGTGATGCTGGAGAAGCCGCGGCTGCCGTCGGCGACCGCGTGGGCCAAGGCGATCGACGTGGCCGGGCGCGTGTTCGGCATCGGCCTGCCGGGGCGCGCGCTGCACGCCGATAACCTCAAGCGGTTCGAGGCGGTCGTGCACGCCAAGGTGGCGGAGCTCGCGACGTTCGCGGAGCGGCTGCCCGACGAGCTGCTGCGGTGGGCCGCGCTGCTCGGCGTGGAGCAGGCGGCCGACCGGATCCGGACCGCGCGGTCGGCGCAGGCGCTGCTCGGCAAGCTGCAGGCGCAGCCGGCCGCGATCGTGGAGCTCCTCGAGGGCTTCGTCGCGGAGACCTCGGCGCCCGCCGTCGCCAAGAGCCTGGTCAGCGCGAAGGCGACGCTCGCGGTGCTCGGCCAGCGGCTGGTGTACGGCCAGCTCGAGACCGCCGTGAACCGGCGCGAGGTCGAGGGCGCCGTCGCGCTGGTCGAGCGCGCGGCCCGGGCGCTCCGCCAGGACGAGGAGATCGAGCCGCTCGCCGAGCGGCTGCAGAAGCTCGCCGAGGAGGCCCAGCACCTGCTGGGGGCGAGCGGGTCGATCAAGCTGCC
>JAPLLF010001052.1 GCA_026387715.1 Pseudomonadota bacterium | reverse complement strand
CCGGTGCCCCGCCCCACGCCGCTGCTGCGACCACCGTCCCCGATGTCGTCGTGATCGATCTGGACGGGCCCGACGAGCGTGGCCACGCGGACGACCGGGGTTCGAGGGTGCGCGATCGCACGCTTGGGCGCACCGGCATCGCCACCGCTCGGATCGCGACGACCCTGTGCGCCGATCTCGGGAGCGAGGGATCGCGCCGGCGCGAGCGTGACGTCGAGCGTTGCCGCGCTCGCCTCCGGCCCGCGCGGCGCGATCTCCCGGTCACTTCGCACGCCCCACGCGAGCAGCACCAGCGCCGCGTGGATCACCATCGACGTGACGAGCGACCTCCGCACGGAACGAGCATGGCGGACGCTCCACCCACGGGGAACTCACGACCGCTGAACGCCAGGAGGCCCCCACGTGGCACCTGCGACCGCCCACCGGACGGCGCGGACAGGCAGCGTCCAGCCAGCGGACGCTCGTCGGAAAAACCTCAAGGAATTCAAGACCGAAGCGCTGGTCCTGGCCGTGCACGCCGTCGCCGTCATGCGTCCCATCATGATCCTCCTCGGCTTCCTCACCGCCTGTGCCTCCGCGACCCGCGTCGACGAGCCTCCACCGATCGTCAGCGTCCGCGAGCACCTCGAATCCCCGACCCGCCTGCACGCCGCGACCGGCACGAGCGGCGCGATCACCGCGCGGCGCTGGGCCCGCGATGGCTGGCTCTCCGCCGACGTGCCGATCGTGCTCGAGCACGGCGCGATCGACGCGGTCGTCGATCGCGACGGGCGGCTGACCCTGACCGATCTGGAGCTCGACCTGGCGCCGATCGAGATCCCCGCGAACGCGGTCGGCACCGCCGCGCGCCTCGATCACCTCCGGCTCACGCCGATCACGCTGCCGCTCCCGGCGACCACGATGTGGACGGGTGACGATCGCGCGGTCGCCACGACCGCCCTCGACCTCGAGCTCGCGTGGGCCGTCACCATCGACGACGCGACCACCACGCTCGGTCCCCAGCACCTGCCCCCGATCATCGCGACGTTCACCATCGGCGGCAGCGATGGCGAAGTCGACGTCACCGTCGACCTCTCGTTCGCCGGGCCGCTGTGGAGCTGGTTCGGGATCATCGAGCTCGCCGACCTGAGGCTCCAGGTCGAGACCTCGTCCGACCGGGACTCCGACCACACGCCCGGCTGATCAGGGACAGGTCGGGAACTGCGCGGCGCCGGGCTGCGCGGCTCCCGGCACGAGCGGGATCGCGAGATCCTCGAGCACGTGACCGCGCACGTCGTGGGCACGGAACGCGTACGGGCCGGGACCGAGGGGGGTCGTCGGGATGAAGTAGTTGTAGTCGGCGCGGGGCAGCGCGGTCCACGCGCCGGCGGCGTCCTGCGCCTCGAGCGTCGCGATCGGGTAGCGGTGATTGCGGACCTGGATCGCCGTGTAGTACTGGCTCGTGCCGTCCTTGTGCTGGTAGGCGATCGGCCCGGTCACGTCGCACGCGACCTCGTGCCACGTGATCGGCACGCGTCCCGCCGACAGCGCCGCGATCCTGGCGAACGCCTCGCGACTGAGATCGAGATCACCCGCCTGACAGCCCGGACACTGGTCGACGATCCGGACCGTCACGACGCCCGCCGGCCCGGTGACCTCGACGCAGCCGCCGCACCACGCGGCGTGGTCGTAGTCCGGCGCGTTCATCGCCGCGACCATGAGGTCGTTCGGCGACGCGTCGAAGCTGCAGTTCCCCGAGCCATCGGCGTTGTAGTAGGTCGCCTCCCCCATCGCCTCCGGCCGCGGCGCGACGCAGGACCCTGGCGGATCGGTGGTGGGCGTCGCCTCGTCGGTCCCACAGCTGGCTGCGAGTCCGACGAGCCCGACGAGCTCGATGAGCACGCGGCGCACGACGCGACGATACCTCACGACGGGCCTCGCACGAGCTGCGGATAGCCGTCGACGAACCACACGT
Organism: Pseudomonadota bacterium; assembly: GCA_026387715.1. GTDB lineage: Bacteria > Myxococcota_A > Polyangia > Haliangiales > Haliangiaceae > JABFXX01. Next base: position 8,338 of record JAPLLF010001052.1, on the reverse strand, counting down.
CGAGCTCGTGGGCGCGCTGCATCGCGAATGGATGCGTCCGGCCGATCGTCAGCAGGATCTTGTAGGCGCGATCGAGGTTGGAGCGATCGACGTCCTCGTACGCGCGGACCTGGCGGACGAACTCGTCGCGGTCCATGTCGGCGGCCAGCCGGGTCGTCCCGCCCGCGAGCTTCATGAACACGTCGCGCGCAGGCTCGATGTCCTGCACGCACAGGAGCGCGGCCCGATCCGACGTCAGCTCCGCGCAGCGGTACCACTCGTAGAGCGCCAGGACGAGCCCCTGCCCGAGCAGCGCCCCGAACCCGAGCGTCATCTGCCCGAGGATCGCGACGACGCCCGCGATGTTGCGCGCCATCGTGCCGTACAGCACGTGGCCGGCCTTGATGTGCCCGACCTCGTGGCCGATGACGAAGAACAGCTCCTCGTCGGTCAGCATGTCGATGAGCCCCGAGGTCAGCGTGATGAACGGCTTGGTGTGCCCGTAGGTGAACGCGTTGGGCACCGGATCGACGGTCACGTACAGCTCGGGCTCGGCGACGTCGAGGATCTTGCACGCCCACGTGAGCGACCGGTGCAGCTTGCCGAACATCGCCGGCGTGACCCTCAGGTTCGAGGCGACGTTGTCGACGTAGTACAGCCGCTCGAGGCCGTACTCGAGGATCTTCGCGAGCACCTTGTCGAGCCCCGGAACCTTCTTCAGCGCGTCGGTCGCCGCGGCATCCCGCGGGTGCCGGAACGCGTCGACCGACAGGTTGGGCAACATCTTGAGCTGCCGCTTCTTCGCGGGTTGCGCCTTGTCATCACCGTCGCCGTTCGCCATCCGGTCGTCGTATCATGTTCGCCGATGCGTGCCGTCCTGACGCTGGCCCTGGTTACCTCGCTCGCCGTGAACACCGCGACCTGGTCGTGGTCGGGCTGCTGTCGTCCCAGGTCGAGAACTTCTCGATCGGCGCGACGGTCGCCGCCAGCCTGGCGATCACCGCCGCCGACGTCGCGGTCGGATGCATCCTCGGCGCCTGCGCCCCGCTCCGCCCCTGAGCACGATCGTGTTTGACAGGAGCCCACCATGAATCACCCGAAGATGACCACCCGGGGCCGGACCATCGCCGGGCTGATCGCCGTCGTCATCGCGCTCGCGCTCCCCAAGCGCGTCGAGTGCGATGGCGGCGACACCCGGGACTGCGGACATCTCAACGTGTTGCATCACTGGTGCACCTCCTACGAGGTCGAGCCGCTGGGGTTCTACATGATCGAGCACGTCGTCCATCGCGACGTCGGCTTCGCCTATTCGGCAGGCGAGGAGTGCCGCTGAATCTTCCGGTTTCCAGGCGCCGCCGCGGTGCTATCATCGACCTCTATGTATCGTGACGTCGCTCCGGATCTCGACGAACACGACGGCGCGGTCGGCGCGATCCTGATCGGCGAGTCGTTGATCGCGGGCTGCGAGCGCGCCGCGAAGCAGCTCACCTCGCCGCAGGCCGAGCCGTGGCTCGTCGTCGGGGACGCGCAGTTCTTCCCCGAGGTGTGGCGACACCTCGATCGCGCCCGTCGGCTGCTCGCCCAGCGCGGCACCAACACCGCGACCTACGACGACCTGCGCCCGCAAGCGAAGGCGACCGTCGTGTCGCAGCGCAAGGACGGCAACCCGCAGATCGATCTCGTGGCGGTCGACACCGCTCGCGCGGCGCTCGAGTCGCTCAAGCTCGCGATCCCCGGCGCCGACTGGAGCGCGATCGAGCGGCGCACCGCGGGCCTCGTCAACGAGCCTCAGCTCAAGCGGCGCAGCTACAAGTTCGTCGGCGCCGTCGCCGGTGCGTTCCTCCTCGCGACGGTGGCGTGGACCAGCGCGTTCGCGCCGCGCCCCAGGGCGCACAAGAAGGTCATCCTCCGCAACGAGCTCGCCGACATCGCCCAGCAGCGGCGGGTGCGCATCGACGAGCTGTCCACCTCGCTCGGCCTCCGGTGTCAGCCCGCGCTGGCCCACGAGCTGGTCGAGAGCCTCGCGCTCGACGGCCGAACGGACGAGGCCCGCACGTTCGGCGATGCCTACGTCGAGCGGTGCGGCGAGGACACCCGGATCACGCACTGGGCGCACGCGCCCAGACCGCGCGCGCGCACGCCCCGCTAGCAGGCTCCTGAGAACCGCGAAGCGTTTCGAGGTCAGGCTGCTCCGTGCGCCTGCCCGTGCCCCTGCCCGCATCACGAATCGCGGAGAAAGCATGCATCGAACCCGGCGGGTAAGGGCACGCAGGCGATCTACGCCGCGACGCGCACGATACCGTCGTCGCCGATCGCCGTGTCGAGCGCCCGCGCGGTGGCCGCGCGCGCGAGCTCGAGCGCCTGGCGTCCCGCGGGGAGCTGCCACGGCCCCGAGCGCGGCAGGTCCTCGATCACCAACGTGACCATGCCCGCTCGACGCGGGATCGGCAGCGAGGCTCGCCACGGCGACTTCGACGCCAGGTGATGGAACAGCAGGCGCTCGCCGACCGGCACCCCCGCGATCCCGGGCCGATCGAGGATCCCGCCATCCCAGTACGCGCGGCCGCCGATCCGGACCGGGTGGAACATCACCGGAACGCAGCACGACGCGCGGATCGCATCGACGAGATCGCCGCGCTCCATGATCTCGGTCCGGCGCGCGGCGATGTCGAACACGCTGATCCGCGTCGGCACGCGGCAGGCCTCCAGGGCGTGAGTCGGCAAGATGCGCCGGAGGATCGCGTCGAACTTCTGGCCCGCGAGCAAGCCAGCCCCGAGCCGCGGATCCCAGAACGCGTCGCGTGACAGCCCACGCAGGACGGCACCTAGAGCGTCCGGCTCGACGCCCGCGGCCCACGCCCCGCCGACGAGCGCACCCGCGCTCGACCCCGCCACGTGCGCCGGGCGATGCCCGTCGGCGGTGAGCGCCGCGAGCATCCCGGTGTGCGCGAAGAACCCGAAGAAGCCGCTCGACATCGCGAGCCCGAACGGCCGCTCGACGAGCCACGCGCGCAGCGTGGTCATGCGGACTTCTCGATCTTCTCGATCTTCTCGATCTTCTCGATCTTCTCGATCTTCCCGTCGGCGTGCCGCGCGAACCGACCCTCGTCGCGCGGGTGCACGGGATCGTCGGACTTCCACGGCCAGCCGCCGAACCGCGTGCGCTGGTAGTCGGCGAACGCCTGCTGGATCTCGGCGCGCGAGTTCATCACGAACGGGCCGTGCTGCGCGACCGGCTCGCCGATCGGCCGACCGGCGAGCAGCAACAGCTCCGCGCCGTCGGGTCCAGCGGTGATCCCGACCTCGGCGTCGGGCACGAGCGCGAGGCCGATCGGCGACCGCAGCTGCTGGCTCGCGATCGTGACGCCGCCGCGGAACACGTAGAGCGTCCGGTTGGTCCCGGCGCGCGCGCCGGGCATCGTCCACGCCGCGTTCGGCTGCATGCGGATCGACCAGATCGCGACGTCGCTGTCGACGCGCGACGCCCACGAGCGCGGCGGCGGCGCCGGCGGCCTGGCGTCGCCGATCGTCCCGGCGACGACGGTGACCTCGGTCGTGTGGCCCGCCGCGTCGGTCACGACGTGGCGCGGGATCGAGCGATCCCACAGCATCGAGAAGTGCGGGTCGACGAGCTTGTCGACCTTCGGCAGGTTCAGCCAGATCTGGAACAGCTCGACCGGGTTGGGCTGCCCGCGCTCGAGCAGCGGGAACATCTCGGAGTGCGAGATGCCCTTGCCCGCGGTCAGCCACTGCACGTCGCCCTGGCCGAAGCGCGCCGTCGCCCCGAGCGAGTCGGAGTGATCGATGTAGCCGCGGCGCGCGATCGTCACGGTCTCGAAGCCGCGGTGCGGGTGCTGCGGAAAGCCGGGCACGGTGGAGCCGTGATACATGCGCCAGCCATCCTTGCCGGCGAAGTCCATCCCGAGCTCGCGGCCGGCGAGCGAGGAGGCTGGGCCCATCACGTCGTTGCCGGCGGGATACGCGTCGTCGTGATGGACGCAGAACAGGAAGGGATCCTGGGTCTGCCACGGGAAGCCGAGGGGAAACTTGGCTCGCAGGGGAGTCGGCGCCATAGCCAGCAGCGTACCCACGGAGCCCGAGAAAAACGAGGCGCCGCGCGGATCGAACCCGATCCGCACGGCGCCCCTGGCTCAGTCGCACACCTGCAGGGGATGCACGATCCGGAACACGAGGACCGGGACGCGCTTGCGGCAGACCTCCGCCGCCACGTCCGCGCGCAGGCCGGGCTCGAGCTGATGCAGGCGCGCGAGCGCCGCATCGAAGTCGAAGCCGTCCTGGCGAGACGGGACGAGGGTGATCTCCACGCGAGACGCGGTCGGTGCGGGCACCACCGATGCGAGGACGAGGTCGTCGATCAGCGGATCGTCGACCTCGGCCAGCGCATACGACAGGGCGTCGTGGACCTGACGGCACAACTGCAGATCTTTATGACCGCGCGTGCGGCCATGATCTCTAGACATATCGCTCCAGACAAAGAGTCAGCGCAGCGTCGAGAGCGTTGCTCGTCGACGAATTCGTGGATCAGAACGAATGAGGCTGAAGGGGCGACATGGCGAGACTCCTGGCGAACAGGAACGCACTCACTCTAGCGATCGGTCCGGCGAATACAAGTGATTAGTTCGTGACCCAGCGCGACGCGTGCCCGAACGTCGGCGTGTCGACGAGCGCCGCGCCGCGCGCGATCCCCGCGCGCACGAGCGTCGTGTCGGCCCGTGCGTCGACGATGCCGACCGGCACGTCGAGCGAGCGCAGCGCGTCGAGCTGGTCGAGGTCGGCGTCGCCCGTGACCGGCACCATGAGCGCGAGCCCACCACCCCCGCGCTGGGCGAGCCCGACGAGGTCGGCGAGCTCGCGGTGGCTCGCGCCGCCGGTCTGCAGGACGATCGGCTTGCCCGTGCGCACCGCCGTCGCGATCAGCTCGTGATCGCAGTGATCGAACGCCAGGTCGTACGCCGGCGCGCCGATCCAGGACAGGCGGGTCACCGCGATCTCGTCGGCGGGACGCGCGAGCAACACGATGCCGCGCTGCTGGGCCCGCTGGAACAGCTTCGGCCCCCACGCGAGCGGCAGCGGCGGCTGCGACGAGATCCCGAGCTTGATCGCGTCGCAGCGCGCATCCGCGGCCTCGTCGACCGCGGCGAGCGCGTGGGCGAAGGTCGACAGCGCGTTCATGCATCGCGTGGTGATGATGAACGGCGGATGCCCTGCGCCGATCGCTCGCCCGAGATCCATCCTGATCGGGTTATCGACCAGATTCGATCGCGACGGGAGATCCCGACGACAAACCTCATATTTCAGTACGCTCGTCACGCGCCGATGTCCGACTCCGTCCCACCTCCCCTACCTTCTCCTCCATCACCTCCCTCACCTCCGGCGCCGCGGTTCTATCGATCGCTCTACTTCCGGGTGATCGTGGCGATCGCGCTCGGGGTCGCGGTCGGCGTGCTCGCGCCCTCGGTCGCGGTCGAGCTGCGGCCGCTCGGCGAGGGCTTCATCAAGCTCGTCAAGATGACGATCGCGCCCCTGATCTTCTGCACGATCGTGGTCGGGATCGCGGGCATGAAGTCGATGAAGGCCGTCGGCAAGACCGGCGGGCTCGCGCTGCTCTACTTCGAGCTCATGAGCACGCTCGCGCTCGTGATCGGGCTCGTCGTCGTCAACCTCGTCGGACCGGGCCGCGGGATGAACATCGATCCGTCGACCCTCGACACCTCGGGGATCGCCAAGTACACGTCGGTCCAGCCGCGCTCGACGACCGAGTTCCTGCTCGACATCATCCCCGACGCGTTCGTCAGCGCGTTCGCCAAGGGCGAGCTGCTCCCCGTCCTCCTGATCTCGATCCTGTTCGGGTTCGCGCTGCACGCGACCGGCGAGCGCGGCAAGCCGGTGTTCGAGCTCATCGATCGGTTCGGCCAGGTCGTGTTCGGGATCGTCAACCTGATCATGAAGGCCGCGCCCGTCGGCGCGTTCGGGGCGATGGCGTACACCGTCGGCGCGTTCGGCGTGAGCACGCTCGTCTCGCTCGGCGAGCTGATGGCGTGCTTCTACGGCACGTGCCTCCTGTTCGTCTTCGGCGTGCTCGGCATCGTCGCGCGGCTGCACGGGTTTCGCATCGTCAAGTTCGTGCGCTACATCCGCGAGGAGCTGTTCATCGTGTTCGGCACCTCGTCGTCGGAGTCGGCGCTCCCGCGGATGATCGCCAAGCTCGAGCGGCTGGGGGCCGGCAAGCCGACCGTCGGCCTCGTGATCCCGACCGGGTACTCGTTCAACCTCGACGGCACCTCGATCTACCTGACGATGGCCGCGATGTTCGTCGCGCAGGCGACCAACACCGACCTGTCGCTCACGCAGCAGCTCGGGCTGCTCGGCGTGCTGCTCCTCACGTCCAAGGGTGCGGCCGGCGTCACCGGCTCGGGCTTCATCGTGCTCGCCGCCACGCTGGTCGGCCACGTGCCGGTGGCCGGGCTCGCGATCATCCTCGGCATCGATCGCTTCATGTCGGAGGCGCGCGCACTCACCAACGTGATCGGCAACGGGGTCGCCACGATCGTCGTCGCGAAGTGGTGCGGCGACCTCGACGAACAGACCCTGCACGACCAGCTCGACCGTGGTGTACGCTCGACCGATGACGTCATCGTTTTCGACCAGAGCTAGCCTCGGCTTGATCGCGTGTGGATTCCTCGCGGCGTGTGGTGACGATGGGGGCAGCGCGAGCGGCGTCGACGCGCCCGGCGGTGCCGATGCGCCACCCGCACCCGCCATGGTCACGGTGACCGGCGTCGCCGCCGAGATCACCGCGTCGGGGCGGGTGGTGCAGCCAGGCGTGACCATCGAGGCGTACAAGGAGGGCGGCACCGTGGCGGTGGCCACCACCACGACGGCCGCCGACGGCTCGTACACGCTGGTGATCCCGACCGGCGGGGTCGCGGTCGACGGCTACGTGCTCGCGAAGAAGGCGACCTACCTCGACACGTATCTCTATCCGCCGGGCCTGATCGCCGCGGACCTCGCGGGCGCCTCGATCCTGCTGCTCACGCAGAGCACGCTCGACACCGCCGCGCTGCTCGCGCAGTCCCAGCAGCTCGCCGGCAAGGCGTTCGTCGCGGCGATGGTGGTCGACCCGACCCAGACGGCCGTCGCCGGCGCGACGATCTCGCTGACGCCGGCGTCGGGCGACATCCGCTACAACAAGACCGGGCTGCCGAGCAAGGCCGCGACGGCGACCGCCGACGATGGCATCGGCTACGTGTTCGGCGTGACGCCGGGCGCGACCACGATCGGCGCGGCCGCGACGGGCGCGACGTTCCACGCGCATCCGATCACCGCGCGCGCCGACGTCATCACGACCACGCTCATCCAGTGATCAGGCGTCGAGGATCGGCATCGGCATCGTGACGGCGTGGAGCCCGAGGCTGTCGATCGCCTCGCACAGCAGATCCTCGTAGAGCGGCGGCCGCACGACGCGATCGATCGCGAGCGACGCGGCCAGCGCGGGCGGGACGCGGCCCACGGCGATGATCGAGCCGAACCACCCGTACTGGCGGAGCGCCTGGAGCTCGAACAGCTCGGACGGGTGGAGCGCGTCGAAGTCAGCGACGAGGATCTGGGGCCGGGGTGCCTCGCTCGAGGCGAGCATCGCGAACACCTCGGTGAACGTGACGCACACCCGCCCGACGAGGCCGCGCCGCGCGAGCTCCTTGACCGCCCACCGCGCGCGGCGAACATCCGGCGCGAAGATCGCCGCGCCGGCGGGCTCGAGATCACGCTTCGTCCCTCGAGCGACCAGCCGCGGATGCGTCATGCCGTTCGAATCGACCGCGCGCCGAGCTTGGAGAGGGACCGCATCACCACGTCTTGGTGCCGTGACAGCCGTTGGCGAGCCCGGAGCACGCCTTCGTCGTCGCGTTGTACGTGCCCTGCGACATCACGACCTCCTTCACGCCGTCGACGTGCAGCGCCGGCGCGATGATCGCCGGCGTCGCGTCGACCACGGTGAGGTGACACGTGACGCACTTGTACTTCTTGTCCCGGATGTGTTTGTCGTGCTCGCCGGACATGCCGGTCGCCGCCGCGCCCACCGCCGGGGTCAGGTGACACGAGGTACAGGTCAGCTTGGTCGTCGTCGTCCACACCGCGGTGCCCGCGCTGGTGCGGCCGTTGCCGTGGCAGTACAGCGTCGAGCAGGTCGCGGTCGCGGCCGTGAACTTCCCCGACGGGTTGAGCGTGCTGTACTTCACCTCGGCCTGCACGACGCCGCCGGTGCCATCGATGTGTCCGGGCGTCGTCGCGTTCGCCGGCTTGACGTGGCACATCCCGCAGTCCCATGCGCCGTGCATCG
>JAPLLF010000403.1 GCA_026387715.1 Pseudomonadota bacterium | reverse complement strand
CCGGTGTTGCCGACCTCGCCTTGTTGTCCGCTCTCCCGTGCGCGCGCGACGTCGGCCTGGCGAAACGCGTCGACCGGCTGGTTGCCGGTGGCGACATTGCGACGCGCCTGACGGGCGGCCTCCGTCGCGGTCGTCGCCTCTTGACTGGCGGTGGCGGCGGCGGCCTGGGCTGCCGCGAGATCGGTGGCGGCCTGGTTCGCGCGTGCGCGCGCGAGCGTGGCGGCGTCGCCGGCGTCGGTCGCGGTCTGGCCCGTCTGGCGTGCGGTCGCCTCCGCGCTCGCGGCACGGGTCGTGGCAGCCTCCGCCGTCCGCGTCGCCTCCGCGACACGAAGCTGAGCGGCCTCCGCGCGGGCCTGCGCTTCCGCCGCCCGCGTCTGGGCCGCGGTGGTCGCCTGCTCCTGTTGCGTCCGTGCCTGCTCGGCTTGCGTCTGAGCCTCACGGGCCGAACGCGCATCCGCCTCGGCTTCGCGCGTCTGCGCCTCGGCCTGCGCCAGGCGCTCCTCGGCGGTCCGCGCCGCCGGACGTCGCTCGCGCCGTTCGCTTCGTGAACCGCGGCGGGCACGGGCCACGGCCAGGTCACGCTGCTCCTGCGCGGCGCGCTGCCGCTCCTGTTGTTGGGCCAGCGCCTGCTCGTGCTGCGCGAGGGTCTCGCGTTGCTGTTGCAGCGTCGCCTCGCGCTGGGCAAGCGTGCTGGTTTGTTCGGACGCTGCGGCTCGCTCGCGCGCGAGCGCTTGTTGTTCGGCCGCGAGCGCCTGGCGCTCGGTGGCCAGCGCGGCCTGCTCGCGCGCCGCGGCCTGGGATTCGCGCTGCGCAGCTTGCGTCGCCACGTCGGCCTCCGCTTGCGCCCGCGTCGATGCTTGCTGCTCGGTGGCGGCATGCGCTTCTTGCTGGGTGCGCTCCGCTTGCAGTCGTCCCACCTCCTGCTCGCTCTGCTGGGAGGTCGTTCGGGCCTCGGTTCGCCGCGTATCCGCGACCGTGCGCTCGCCCTTCAAGCGGCTGCGCTCGGCTTGCTGGCGCGCGCGTGCATAGGCGGCCACCGGACGCCCGTTCCAGGCCTCACGGACGTGGGTTCCACCGTCGCGGACGCCCTGGCCAAACTGCGCGAACGGATTGAAGCTGCGGTCGCCAGGCACGGGCATCGGCTGTTGCTGACGATTCAGCCGATTCGTCAACGCTCGCCCGCGGCTCGTCGTCGCGATCCCGCGATCCATCGCGGCGGAGCCGTAGTTCGCGATCGCGCTCTGGATCTCCGTGTGGTACTGGCGCTCCTGGTTGACGAGCCGGATCGGATCGTCGTTCGAGATCGCGACGTGGATCGCGCGAAAGACCGGCGGGATGAGCGACAGCCCGTTGGAGACGGCCATGCAGATCGTCGCGATGCCACCGCACGCTCGTCCGAAGTTGATCGCCACCGGGATGTACGGCACGAGCACGGCGAGCGGCGGACAGACCACCGACGCCAGGCCACCGAGCGCCGCGATCCCCGCGAACACGTAGGCGAGCCCCGACAGCACGTTGCAGATGTTCGCGACGAGGTCGATGATCATCTTGATCGACGTCACGAAGTCCGCGATCGCGAGGGCCCAGGTCTTGCCCTGCATCGAGAAGCCGGTGCTGAACGTGTTCCAGGCCTGCGTGCGCGCCTGGGCAGTCCCGAACTGCTGGAACAGCGCGTACCCGGAGAGCGCACCACCGATGATGTTGCCCAACCCGGGGATCGGGATGCGCGCGGCCGCGGCGTTGATCGCCAGGCCCATGCCGGTCTGACTCGCGGCGCCGAGCGCGCCTTGACCGAGATCGTTGAGCGTCTCCCCCGACGCGAACATGTGCGCGAGGCGGTTTCCACCGCGCATCGCCTGCCAGTTCTCGTGGAACCCGAGCTCTTGATCGATGAGCGTGCGCCCCGAGGCATCGGTGGCCGGCGGGGTCGGAGCGGGTGTCGGGGTAGGAGCCGGCGCAACCGGAGCGGGCGCCCCACCGGCGGGTGCATGCGGAACACCGCCATCCGGGGTACCCGGTGCGGGAGCTGGCGGCGTGCCTCCGCCATCCGCGCCGGCGGGTCGGGGTGCAGCAGGGACGCCACCGTCGGGAGCCGGGACACCACCGTCGGGGCTCGCGCCGACGCTCGGTGTGGCCGGAGCCGGCGCGGGTGCGGTCGGCGTGCCGGCAGGGGGAGCCGCACCCGTGGTCGCGGGTGCGGCCGGCGCGGGTGCGGCCGGCGCGGCGGCAGGCGCCGTCGGAGTGGCGGGTGTCGTCGGCGCGGCAGGGGTTGTCGGCGCGGCAGGTGCCGTCGGCGTGGCAGGGGTTGGTGTGCCTGAGGCCGGGCGACCCGGCGTCCCGGTCGCAGGCGCAGCAGGCGGCGCGGTCAACGCATTGCGCTCGTCGGGCGTCAGCTCGCCGACGATGCGCGCGACGGCCTGGACCACTCGCCCCTGCGCCCTCGCCTGCATCTGCCGCACTTCGGTCGCCACCGCCAGCGGGCCGTTGGGCCGCACTTCGCTCAGCCGGTGACGCAACCCCTCGACGAGCTCCTCGAGCGGAACATCGCGAGCGCCGACCGGCGTCGGGGTCCCACCCTGCGGGCTCGGATCGAGATCACGCTGGATCACCGCGCGCGAGATGATGCCGCGTTGAACTGGCGGCGTTCGTGCCGCCTGCGCGCCGGGCGCACGTCGCGCACCCGCCACGAACGATTCGGCGAAGCGCTCGGCTTCTGCCTCGTGTCCCGAGGCGCCGATCTCGACGGCGCCGGTCCGGGTCGCGCCACGTTGCTGGATCGTGTGCGCGACCTCGTGGGCGACGAGCATGCGCCCGCTGCTCGACGTCGGATCGAAGCGACCCGATCCGAAGTACACCGCTTGCCCGACGGTGAAGGCCCGGGCCTGCACGCGTGCGGCGATGCTGGCGGCGCTGGCGTCGGTGTGCACGCGGACCTCGCCGAGGTCGTAGCCGAGCGCCTGCTCGAGCTCGGAACGCAACCCACTCTCGAGCGGGCGACCGCGCGTGATCCTCGCTCATCTCGGCGAAGATCCTCCAATCCAGGTCAACTGGTTAGGTGAGATTCGCGGCATTGGCAACCTAGGTCCGGAGTGGTGGATTATTACACCCACAACGGTTCACCGGATCGACCGGGGTGGGGCTCCGATCGCGGCCCATCCCGTGGAGCTCGGCGCCGCCGAGGGACAGTTGATCGTCTCGCCGTACCGGTCGATGGGTGCCTCGTGGGCGACGGCGACGGCCTCGACCCGCCTCGTGCTCCGCGACGACGTGGTGATCTCCGAGCCCGTCGAAGAAGGCTTCACGATCCCGATCGACGCCCGCTCCGAGGTCGTCGTTCGCGGCCTCTCGGCAGGGCTCCGCCGTGCAGGGGCCTTCGTGTGGAGCCGTCGGCTGTTCGACGCCGGCCAGGTGATCGGCGGCTCGGTGCTGTTCGAGGGGCGCATGGTCGCCCTCGTCATCGCCAACACGAGCGACGAAGATCATCGGATCCTGACGATCGATCTCCGCCAGGGCAAGATCGGGCACACCCTGCGCATCAAGCGGTTGGTCGGGTGGTCGTTCGCCGCACATCGCGGGCAGGTCGTCGTCGACAACGGCGATCGCTTGCTCGTGATCGATCTCCGGTTCGGCACGGTGGTGCACGAGTGGCCCCAGCCGAACGTCCACCGGCGCATCGCGGTCGATCCCGAGCTTCGCCACGTGATCATCCTCGACAAGGACGATGGGCTGACGGTGCTCGACGGCGGTGGGCAGATCGTCAGCACGCAGGCCGCGGTCGGTGAGGTCGGCGAGGTCGTCGACGAGACGCCACCCGATTCCGAGGAGGCCGCTCCGGTCGTGCCGTCGGAGGCCCTCGAGTTGCCCACCGGCGCGCCGGTCGCGTTGTGGCCGCGCACGGTCGAGGACTGCACGACCCGCGATGAATCCGTCACGATCCTCGATCACCACGTCACCTACGTGGCGACCCTCGCGGCCCGGGCGATCGCGCTCATGTGGGACAGCGGTCGGCTGGCGCGCGCCGAGGACAACCACCTCCCCCACTACAGCGAGGTCGTCGGCATCCTGCAGGTCGAACGCGGGCGCGCGCGAGAGGAGGTCGGCGAAGCGGAGGCGCGTTGCCGCCAGGCCTACGATCGGATGATCGAGCGCATCCACGCCGTGGGATCGCGCCGGGCGCCGCTCGTCACCCTCGCCGAGGAGTTCGCGCTCACGCCGCTCGCGACCCAGATCCTCGTCGTGGTCGCCGCGCCGGTGTTGCGCGGCGAGCTCGCCCGGCTCTACGGCATCCTCGCCAACGATCGCCAGCGCGCGCTCGTCGACGAGCTCACGGTGTGTCAGGTGCTCGCGGGCTCCGCGTCGCGCGCGGACATCACGCGCGAGCTCGATCGGGACAGTCCGCTGCGCCGCTTCGGGCTGATCGTCGCCACCGAGACGATGCCGCGGCCCTTCCACGTGCTGTCGATCGATCCCCTCGTGATGCGTCGGTTGCGCGATCTCCCGCTCGATTCCGACGTCGAAGCGATCCTGCGTCCGCTGGCCCCCACGCGGACGTTCGCGGAGCTGCGCGTGCCACGCCCGGCGCTCGCGCGCTTCCTCGTCGCGATCCATGCCCACGCCGACACCCGCAAGCCGATCCGGATCGTCGTGCGCGGACGCGCGAGCAGCGGGCGGCGCACCGTCCTGGCCACGCTCGCGGCCAGCGCGAATCGCACGCTCGGCGTGCTCGACGTCTCGCGCACGGGCCAGCCCGAAGAGCGCGCCAGCGTGATCCGGGAGGGACTCCGGCGCGCGATGCTGCGTGGCTGGCTCCCGTGCGTCGAGGGTCTCGACGACATCTCCGAGACCGATCGCACCGCCCGCGAACAGGTGATGCGCGTCCTCGACGAGCACCCCGGCCCCGTCATGGTGCGACTCGCGCATGGCATGTCACCACCCCTCGTGCCGGGCTACGTCCAGCTCGACCTGCCCATGCTCCCCGAGGGCGAGCGGCGGATCGCGTGGACGGCCATCACGGCACGCCACGGGCTCGTGGTGCCGGAGATCGGCGAGCTCGCGTCGCGCTATCGCGTCGGCGTCGGCATCGTCGAGACCGTGTGTGCCACGGTCGCCGGCGGCGGGGAGGCCGGCGATCACGGCGTGCGCATCGAGGCGCTCGTCAAGCAGCACCTCCACGCGAGGTTCGGCGAGCTCGCGCAGCAGGTCACGCGGCTGTCGAGCTGGTCCGACATCATCTTGCAGACCGACGTCAAGGACAGCGTGCTCGAGCTGATCGCGCGCGTGCGTCACCGCCGGCGCGTCTACGACGAGTGGGGCTTCGATCGCACGATGACGTCGTCGCGTGGCGTCACCGCCCTGTTCGCGGGGAGCCCGGGCACGGGCAAGACGATGATCGCCGGCGTGATCGCGAACGAGCTCGGCCTCGATCTCTACCGGATCGATCTGTCCCGCGTGGTCTCCAAGTGGATCGGGGAGACCGAGCGAAACCTGTCGGAGGCGTTCGACGCGGCCGAGGATGGCCGCGCGATCCTGCTGTTCGACGAGGCCGACTCGCTGTTCGCCAAGCGCACCGAGGTGAAGACCAGCACGGATCGCTACGCCAACCTCGAGGTCAACTACCTGCTCCAGCGCCTCGATTCGTTCGAGGGCTTCGCGATCCTGACGACGAACTTCGGCGGATCGATCGATCCCGCGTTCAAGCGCCGGCTCACCCTGCGCGTCACGTTCCCGTTTCCCGACGAGGAGATGTGCGAGCAGCTGTGGCGCGTCCACCTGCCGACGCAGGTGCCACGCCAGGGCGAGTTCGATTTTCGCGCGCTCGCGAAGCGCTTCCGCCTCTCGGGTGGCTACGTCCGCAACAGCGTGCTCCGCGCGGCGTTCCTGGCGTCCGAGGAGGGCTCGCCCCTCACGCAGCAACACCTCGAGCGCGCGGTCGAGCTCGAGTTCCGCGAGATCGGAAAGCTGTCGGAGACGGGCACGCTCGAGTAGTCCGCGATAGCGTTGGGTATGGCCAGTCACGAAGACCCGGACCCTGACCTGCGCATGGATCTGACCGAGAGCTCGCGGTTCCTGCATCAGATGGGGATGCAGACCAAGCTCGACGTGTCGGACGCCAACGCACGCTTGCACGGCCTCATCGAGGAGCTGATCGCGAGCGGCGTCGTGTCGATGCGCAAGCTCGAGGAGCGCACCGCCAAGGCGCGGGTCGAGGAGCGCGAACGCACCGCGAAGCAGGCCGTCGTCACGATCGGCTCCACCGTCGACAAGTACGCCCTCGACTCCGCCACCCTGCCGCAGATCGACTGCGCCGCGCTGATCCCGCTGTGCAAGGGCCGCTGCTGCAAGCTGGTGTTCCCGCTGTCGTTCCAGGATCTCGACGAGGGGGTCGTGCGCTGGGAGTACGGCGCGCCCTACCAGATCAGGCACGGCGACGACGGCTACTGCGTGCACTCCAAGCCCGAAGCGCGCGGTTGCGGCGTCTACGCCCAGCGCCCCCACATCTGTCGGACCTACGACTGCCGCAAGGACGCGCGGATCTGGACCGACTTCGACAACCGGATCCCGGCGCCCGACGAGGCGACGACGGTCGTCCAGATCCGGAAGCGTTCCCCATGAATGCCAGGCAGCGCGCCTCGTCACATCGCCACATGCAGCGCGTGGTCGGCGTCCTGGTGGTCGTGATCTGCGTCGTCCTGGCGATCGGCCGGGTCGAGGCGGACCCGAGCGCGGCCCAGTGGAAGGCCGCCGAGCAGACGCTGCGAACCCAGCTCGCGGCCCAGCAGGTCACCCCGCTCGACGTCACCCGCAAGGTCGGCGCGCTGGGCACGGCGTTCTGGGTGCGCGAGCAGGTCGGCGCGAGGACCGTCGGCAAGCTCGTCGTCGTTCGAGGTTCGACGATCTTCGCGACCAGGAGCGAGGCGACGCTCCGCGCGCTCCTCACCAAGGACGAGGTGCTCCGCACGCGCACACTCACCGCGCGCGACCTGCTCTACCTCGTCGAGCAGCTCGCGGCGTTGCCCGCCGGCCTGGGCAACGTCGTCACCGAGCACAAGGATCGGACCTTGCTGCCGACGCTGCGCTTCGGCAAGACGGCGAAGGACCCTGCGACCCTCGTCCTCCACAGCTTTCGCCAGACGACGACGCCCTGATCGCCCGCGCACCCGACGCAGCCGCTCATGCGCGCGACGCTGACGATCGCACCCGACTACGCGCTCGCCTGGAACCTCGAGTCGATCGATCATCCGGCGAAGTGAGTCGCTCAACCGACGATCAAGAGACGATCAACAGCGCATGACGATGTAGCGCCCACGCGGGGTGCGCGAGCGACGCGCCGGCGAGCACGATCGCCGCTTCCGCGAGCAGCGCCTCGCGCACGACGACCGCGGGCGGATCGCTCGCGCGCGCGATCATGACCGGGATGCCGAGCGTCTCGGCGACGTGGAGGATCGCCGGGATCACGTGATCGCGCGATCCCGCATCGCCCAGCCGATGGGGGGTGCGGTCGACGAGCGCCGCGCCGATCCGATCCAGCAGCTCTTGATCGATCGGTTCGGCGAGGTGCTGGCCCGCGCGCACCAGGTCGAGGTGTGGGCCACCGAGCTCGTCGGCGAGCGCGAGCTCGAGGATGCGCGGGGTCACGCGCACGCCGCGACCGTAGAACGCACCGTCACCGACCACCGTGATGAGGTCGAGCCGCGCGAGCTCGCCCCCCGGGGCGGCGATCGCCATGCCACCGAGGAGCCGCGCGCTGTCCCCCGCGAGCGCTGTCGCGATCCGCGCGCAGCTCCCGATCGTGGGCGTCGGGGCACGCGCGGATCGCGGCACGATCTCCCACCCGATCGCGGCCGCGAGGAACCACCACGCGAGCGGCGACAGCGACCAGGCTCGACGCGCCCGGAGATACGCCAGCGCATCCGGCCTGGTGGCCTCGAGCCGGAGCTCGTACGCGGTCAGCAGGCGACGTAATTCATCGCCGAAACCTTCCGGAGCTTCTGCGATTTCGACGATCTCGGCGAGCGTCGCGGTGAGCTCGACGGCCGTCTCGAACGGCGCGACCACCACCGCGCCACTGACCGGCGGCCGTCCCCAGTTGGGCCAGTCGCGCGCCTCCGAAGGTGCACGATCCTTTTCCACGGTGATCACGTTCTTCGATAGTATCGCGTCATGCGCGACCATGATGGTGGGGAGAAACAGGGAGCGAACGCGAAATCTACCTCGACGCCCGGCGCTCCGGGACGGGACGTCCCCGAGGCAGGGGGCAAGGCCAATCCCGTCGATCGGGCGCTCGCCAAGTCGGGACAGGGCATGGCGATGGGTGGAGCGATCTTGCACACCGACGGCGACGCCGCCGACGCAGCGCAGTCGCTCAACGCACATGCGTTCGCGGCCGGTCAGGACGTGTACTTCGGAGCTGGCCAGTACGCGCCGCATACCGCCGAAGGACAACAGCTGATCGCCCACGAGATGGCGCACGTCCAGCAAGCGGGCGGGGTCCAGGCACCGACCCCCGGGAACTACGGCGTCGCCAACGCGAGCGCCCCCCAGGAAGGTGCCGCGCGCGAGGCCGCGGGCGGCGGCGAAGCGCAGAGCATGTCGGCCGAGCCGTCGACGATCTATCGCGCCGAGATCGGGGTCGGGGTCGCCGCCAACGCGGTGGCGCACGGCAAGACCGCCGAGCAAGGCGCCACCGCAGGTGGTCGTGATGGCGCCCAGTTCAACCTGCTCGCGGCCCGCGGCGCCGGCGCCGACGACGCCGATCCGTTGCAGGCGTTCCGCGTCGCGATCGTCGCCGGCAGCAAGAGCAAGGCGATCGCGAAGTGGGCGACCGTGCCGGGTGCCGACAAGTCCAAGCTCAAGGCCGAGACCGACACGCTGCTGCGCACGGTGCAGGTGATGGGGCCCAAGGCGCTCGACGTCCTCAAGGATGTCGGCGTCGATCCCACGACCGACGTTCGCTTCGCGCAGGAGATCCTCTGGCACGGCGCGTCCTCGGGTTGGGCCGCCGAGCTCAAGACCCAGGGCTGGCTGACGAAGTTCCTCCAGGGCGATCCCAAGAAGGCCGCGCTCGACAAGAAGTCGCTCGAGCACCTGGCGTACTACACCGGCGACGCCGCGAGCGCGCAGGATGCGTTCGAGAAGGCCTACGCGCCGCTGATGAGCGGCAACATCGCGATGGGCACGATGACGTTCCACGGCCAGGCCTGGGACCAAGGGCACATCGATCGGCTCTACAAGGCGCTCCAGAAGGGCAAGATCCCACCCGCCCACCTGCGTGGCTCGACGGGGATCTGGATCTCGAGCCAGGTCGAAGATCCGACCGGCAGCGTCGCGGTCGGCCAGGACTGGGGCTACTACGACGGCGCGGGTGGCATCGTGATGCCGCTCTACGCCGGCGCGGGCACCAAGGACCACGACATGGTCGGCGCCAAGAAGTCCAAGGGGCCGAGCATGGGTCACTTCGCGTCGTCGGCGCTCCACGAGGTCGGACACCTCGTCGGCGATCAGACCGGCCAGTGGAACTGGGGCACGCTGGCGTCGAGTCCGTTGCAGATGGCCGCGACCACGGCGGCCGACGTCCAGGCCGAGCTGTGGGACTCCGCCAAGAACCACGCGCTCCCCAAGAAGTCGGATCCCGTGACCGAGGCCGACGCCAAGCTCGTCCTCGAGGCCGAGGCGATCGGGACCGCGGGGGCGTACGCGGGCACCGCCTGGGCGCTCGCCGGAAAAGATCAGGGCACGTTCGACACGAACCTCGCGCGGCAGTATCGCGATCAGCCGCTCTACAAGATGGCGAAGGCCGTGAACGGCGACAAGAACTCCGCCTACACGCACCCGATGCGAGGCACCACGTCGAAGGACATGATGTTCGCGTACCTCTCGCGCCTCGGAAACACCTGGGCCAAGTACAAGAAGGAGTCCTACGACCAGAAGGTGTCGATGTACTCGCTGTCGTCGCCGCAGGAGTGGTTCGCCGAGCAGTACTCGTACTACATGTCGACCGGCGGCAAGGCGACGAACGCGACGGTGAAGACCAAGCTCGTCGACGTGATGAAGACCGTCGACACCGCGTCGGGTACGCCGGCGGTCAAGAGCCCCGGCGCGCCGGGGGGCGCCGCGGACGGTGGGGCCGGC
>JAPLLF010001041.1 GCA_026387715.1 Pseudomonadota bacterium | reverse complement strand
CGACGCACAACCTGCTGAAGCTGTGGCGGTCGGCCACGGCGAAACGGCAGGCGCTGATGCTCGCTGCTTGATCTTCGACCTCGCCAGAGCCCGGAGTCAGAGCACCAGCCCGGCTGGGTCCAATGCGCTACAGGCTCCTAGTCTCACGCGATCGGTCACTTCGAGCGGGTGAGGTTCACGCCCGAGCGCGCCCAAGCGAGGGTGGGCGTGGGACCCGGCGATTGTGTCTAGCAGTCGCGCCGCACCACAGCTCCGAGCGCCCCTGGGCCTCGTGTACGCGCCTGCCGTATCATCGCCAATCGCCGGACCCACTGCCCACCCCTCGCGCAGCGCGCGAGGCCCGGGTTCTTCGCCAAAGCTCCAGGTAGTGGAGCAGGTGGGTCAGAGCGCCTTGAGCGCCGCGACGACCTTCTCGATCGCGTCCTTGGCGTCGCCGAACAGCATCTTGGTCACCGGCTTGTAGAACAGCGGGTTGTCGATGCCAGCGTAGCCCGCGCCGCGGCTGCGCTTGTTGACGATCACGAGCCCGGCCTTCCACACCTGGATGACCGGCATGCCCGCGATCGGGCTCGTCGGATCGTCCTCGGCGGCGGGGTTCACGATGTCGTTGGCGCCGATCACGATCACGACGTCGGTCGACGGCATGTCGGGGTTGACCTCGTCCATCTCGAGCACGATGTCGTACGGCACGTTCGCCTCGGCGAGCAGCACGTTCATGTGCCCGGGCAGGCGCCCCGCGACCGGGTGGATCGCGAACTTCACGTCGACGCCCTTGTCGCGCAGCACCTGCGACATCTCGCGCACCGCGTGCTGCGCGCGCGCGACCGCCATGCCGTAGCCCGGGACGATGATCACGGTCTTGCTCGTCGACAGCTTCTCGGCCAGGTCGTCCGCCGTCATCTCCTGCACGTCGCCGGCGGGCGGCGCGGGCTTGGACTTGTCGGCCTTGGGCGGCGCGGCGCCGAACCCGCCGAAGATGACCGCGAAGATCGAGCGGTTCATCGCCTTGCACATGATGTAGGAGAGGATCGCGCCGCTCGAGCCGACGAGCGCGCCGGTGATGATCAGCAGGTCGTTGTCGAGCATGAAGCCGGCCGCCGCGGCGGTCCAACCCGAGTAGCTGTTGAGCATCGACACGACGACGGGCATGTCCGCGCCACCGATCGCCGCGACCAGGTGCACGCCGAGCACGCACGCGATGCCGGCGGCCGCGAGCAGCGCCCACGTCTCGCCGTCCATGCCGTAGAGCGCGCCGAGCACGACGATCCCCGTGAGCATCGAGAGGTTGAGCAGGTGCCGCGCCGGCAGCAGCATCGGCTTGCCCGACACCGAGCCGCGCAGCTTGAGGAACGCGAGGATCGAGCCGGTCGTGGTGATCGCGCCGATCATCACGTCGATGTAGACATCGATGCGGTGCGCGAGCGCGTTCTCCTTGTGGGCGAGCTGCATCGACAACCCGACGAGCACCGCGGCGAGGCCGACGAAGCTGTGGAGCAGCGCGACGAGCTCGGGCATCGACGTCATGCCGACCCGGGCGGCCATCACCGCGCCGATCACGGCGCCGCCGCCGATCGCGGCGAACGCGACCGGCTGCGTCCGATCGCCGGTCATCGACAAGGTCGCGGCGATCGCGATCAGCATGCCGATGATGCCGTAGACGTTGCCGCGCCGCGCCGTCTCCTGCGACGACAGGCCGCGCAGCGCCATGATGAACAGCACGCCCGCGACGAGGAACGCCACGTTCGAGATCAGCGTTTGAACCGTGTCTTGCATCGCTATTTCCTGAACATCGCGAGCATGCGTCGCGTCACGAGGAAGCCGCCCGCGATGTTGATCGTCGCGAACAGCGTCGCGGCGACGGCGACCCACACGGGGAGCTCGAGCTTGTCGGCGCCGGCGAGCAACCCGCCGACGACGATGATGCCGCTGATCGCGTTGGTCACGCTCATCAGCGGGGTGTGCAGCGCGGGCGCCACGTTCCACACGACCTGGAAGCCGATGAACACCGCCATCACGAACACCGCGACGTGCTGGAACAGCTTGGCGCTCGACGCCTCGATCGGATGATCGGTGGCGCCGTTGCCGAACCGGAAGTAGACGAACGCGATCGCGCCGAGCAGGCCGAGCACCGACAGGATCACCGCCGAGGCCTTCGACGGCGGCTCGGCCGCGGGGCCATGGCCGTGCGACTTCTTCGGCGCCGGCTTGGCCGCGGGCTTGGCCGGCGCTGGTGGAGCCGCGACCGCGACGACGGCCGGCTTGGCCGACGGCGACGGCTCGGGCGGCTTCGGCGGCGGCCACTTCTTGTCGCCGGCGGAGAGGATCAACGCCGGGCGCACCGCGTCGTTGGCCTCGTCGACCTTGTGGTGGGCCGCGCCGCCCATCTCCTCGAGGAGGTGCCACAGGTTCGTGCCGTACATGTCGCTGGCGACGTGCGCCATCCGGCTGGCGAGATCGGTGAACCCGATCACGTGCACGCCGTGGTGCACGATGGTCTCGCCGGGCTTGGTGACCTCGCAGTTGCCGCCCTGCTCCGCCGCCATGTCGACGACGACCGAGCCGGGCTTCATGAGCTCGACCATGTCCTGGAGCCACAGCTTCGGCGCCGGCCGGCCCGGGATGAGCGCCGTCGTGATGACGATGTCGCACTCCTTGGCCTGCGCGCGGAACAGCGCGTACTCGGCGTCGAGGAACTCCTTCGACATCTCCTTGGCGTAGCCGCCCTGGCCCTCGCCCGACTCCTTGAGCGTGATCGTGAGGAACTCGCCGCCGAGCGACTTGACCTGCTCCTCCGCGGCGGCGCGCACGTCGAACGCGCGCACGATCGCGCCGAGGCCCTTGGCGGCCCCGAGCGCCGCGAGGCCGGCGACGCCGGCGCCGATGATCAGCACCTTGGCGGGTGGCACCTTGCCGGCGGCGGTGAACTGGCCGGTGAAGAAGCTGCCGAACTTGTTGGCCGCCTCGATCACCGCGCGATAGCCGGAGATGTTGGCCATCGACGACAGCGCGTCCATCTTCTGCGCGCGCGAGATCCGCGGCACGCAGTCCATCGCGAGGACGTTCAACTTCTTCTTGGCGAGCGCGTCGACGAGCGCCTGGTCCTGCGCCGGGAAGATGTACGACACGAGCGTCGCGCCGTCGCGCATGGCGTCGGCCTCGCACGTCGCCCCGTCGACGGTGGGCGGCCGCAGCTTGAGGACGAGGTCGGCCTGCCACGCCTCCGCCCGATCGACGACCACCGCGCCGGCGGCCTCGTACTGCGCGTCGGGGTAGCTCGCGGCCTCGCCCGCGCCGCGCTCGATCGCGACGTCGAAGCCCGCCTTCTTCCACTTCGCGACCACCTGCGGGGACGCGGCGACGCGGCGTTCGAGCGGCCGGGTCTCCTTGACGATGCCCAACTTCATGTGGCCGGACAGTGCCAAAGCGGCCCGGAACGCGAAAGGCCCCGGACCCCAAAGCTGATACCTTTCGCGGATGCAGCTGCGCTACGGCACGCGCATCGAGGTCGGCAGCGGGAGGCTCGTGAAGATCGTCGATCGCGCCGGCTGCATCCACGCCGAGCTGACCTGGCAAGCGGACGGCACGCTCGATCGCCTGGTCGTGGCAGGCGCGATCGTCCGCGGGCGCGTGATCGACGATCCGTTGCTCGGCCCCGCGCACGCGATCGAGCCGACCGGCACCACGCTGTCCGCGCTCGCGTGGGCGCGTCCGACCGAGATCCCCACCGTCGCCGATCCCGCGCGACTGCCGCCCGGCGTCGGCAGCGCGATCCTCAACGTGATCGCGCACCTGGCGCGGTGGGCCGACGTCCCCGTGCTGCGCTACGCCGGCCCCTACCCGACGCCGGCGCTGTTCCACACGCTGCGTCGCTCGTTCCACACGACCGCGACCGAGGCGGCGTTCACCGCCGACGTCCTGGGCCGCGCGACCCGGCTGGCGCGCGATCCGCTGCCGTTCGAGCTCGTCCCCGATCCGTGCGAGCGGGTCGCGATCCCCGGCGGCTTCGTCGAGCTGCGCGCCGGGCTCGAGCGCGTCGTCCACCACGGCGTCGCGTACGAGCGCGGCGGTGGGATCGCGCGCCTCGTCGAGGCCGTCGACGATGACGACGCCGGCGCCGACCGCCTCGCCGCCGAGATCTGGTTCGGCGATCAACGCTACGCGCGCGTCGCCGTGTTCACCGACGACGGCCACGTCGTGCAGGAGCCGCGGCCGATCCCGCCGTGTCGCAGCGACGTGATCGGCCGCGCGTTTCCCCCGCCGCTGCGCGCCGCGCTCGCCGAGCTCGTCGCCGAGCTGGTCCCCGCGCCGCTCGCCGACGACGCGCGCGCCGTGCTCACCGCCCGCGCGATCACGTGGGCCGACCTCGCCGCGCGCGCCGCGGTCGAGGTCCCGACCGGGTTCGCCGTGCACGCCGCCCTGTGGGATCGGCTCGCCCCGCACGGCCTCGCCCGGGTGGCGCAGGCGCTCGCCGAGGCCCTGGCGCCCGTCGTCGCGTCGACGATCGTCGCCGAGCTGGCGACGCGATCGCGCGACTTGAAGTAGGCTGTGGGCATGACACTCGAGCGCTTCGATCGCCTGATCGCGATTCGTGGTGACACGGTCAAGGGGCTCCCCGTCACCGCGTGGGCCACGAACCTCGACAGCTACGATCGCGATCTGCTGCTGCGCGCGGCGATCGAGTGCACGCGCACGCTGATCCTCCCCGAGTGGACGCTCAAGCGCCCCGACGATCGCCGCCCGCACGACGCGCTCGCCGCGACCGAGGCGTGGATCGCCCAGAAGTCCGAGGACCACCGCGAGGTCGCCAAGGCCGCCGCCAAGGCGTGCACCGAGGCCAAGAACGAGTTCTACGGGCACGATCACCGGATCGCCGAGGCCGCGCGCGCGTGCGCGTGGGCGTCGTCGGCCAAGGACCTCACCGACAAGAGCGACATCTGGGATGCGCTGGTCGCCGTCGAGCAGGAGCTGCTCGACCGGATCGCGCTGGTCTCCGAGTACCAGCGCCTCCCCGAGGTGCGCCGATCGATCGTCGCGACCCTCCGCCGCGTGCTCGAGCCCGAGCCCGAAAAGGCCACCGCCCCGGTCGCCTCCGGCCCGGTCCCCTACAGCGCGAGCGGCACGTTCGTCGTCGGCCAGCGGCTCACCCACGTCAAGTTCGGCGACCTCGAGGTCGTGACCGTGAACGGCTCGGCGATCGAGGTGAAGCTCGCCGACGGCACGATCAAGAAGCTCGCGCACAAGCCGAAATAGAACCTGCCCCGTTCGCGATCGGGGGTACGATCGGTGGGTGATCGATCTCTGGGTCGCGTCGCGGGTCATGGCAGGGGTCTTCGGGCTCTGGGCCTGCGCCAACGCACCAGCCGCCCCGATGGACGCGGTGCCGCCGCTCGATCCATGCATCCCCGAGCCGGTCATCCCGGGTGGCAGGAGCGAGCTCGGCGTCGGCGCCGTGTTCACGAGCATCGTCGATGACCAGGACGTCACGCTGCAGCTCGGGATCCGCGAGCTGTGGCAGATCGTGGTCAACGCACGCGTGCACGACATGAAGGTCGACGAGCAGGCCGGGGTCGTGAACTTCGCGGCGTTCGACCAGGCCGGCGCGAAGATCTCGCTGGAGATCGGCTGTCGGCTCCGCGCGTTCGTCGACCTGGGCAGCGGGCACCAGCTCGACAGCCCGTACGCGATCAGCCTGTCCCCGCGCGAGACCCCGATGGAGGGAGCCCGCCTCACGCTCCAGCTCGAGGTACGCGATCACGAGGGTCGACGCGCGACCGACGAGCGCAGGGTCCCGATCCATTTTCCGCAGTAGCGTGGCTCAAGAACTGTAGTTCAAAGGGTTGGGAAGGGAGGAACACGGATGGTTGACGTTGAGCTGGTTGACGTTGAGCTTGACGCGTTTGACGTCGACCCGCCTTGACGCTTTGAACGGCCAACGTAGAGGTTGACCCCAGGCTC
>JAPLLF010001295.1 GCA_026387715.1 Pseudomonadota bacterium | reverse complement strand
GCAGCGGCACGCCCTTGACGAGCTTGACGTTCGGCGTGACGTCCTCGCCGATCTTGCCGTCGCCGCGGGTCGCCGCGAGCGCGAGCACGCCCTGCTGGTAGGTCAGCTCGATCCCGAAGCCGTCGATCTTCGGCTCGATCGAGAACACCGGGACGGTGCCGTCGAGCCCCTTGACCACGCGATCGTAGAACGCGCGCAGGTCGTCGCGGTCGTACGTGTTGTCGAGCGACAGCATCGCGACCGCGCGCTCGACCTTGGGGAACTCGGAGATGACCGCGTGGCCGACGCGCTTGGTCGGTGACCAGGCGACGATCCAGTCGGGGTGCTTGGCCTCGACGTCGCGGAGGTGCCGGTAGAGCTTGTCGTACTCGGCGTCGGAGATCGTCGGGGTCGCGTCGACGTAGTAGCGGCGATCGTGCTCGCTGATCGCGTCGACGAGCTCCAGGTATGCCTCGCGCGTGTCGGCCATGCGCGAACTCTATTTCAAACTGACCTTCGCGAGCTCCTCGTCCGACATCTTCCGGGAGATCTGCTCGGCCGCCGTCAGCGACCGGCGGCGGCGCCACGTCGACACCAGCTCGCCGACCGACGCGCCGATCAAGCTGACCGGAAAGATCGCCGCGAGCACGAGCGGGATGCCGACGACGACGACGAACGCCGACGACGTGCCCGTGGCGTAGTCCGTCGGCTCCTTGCCGCCGACCGCCGACGACAGGATCGCGCGCGACGCCTCCCACTGCACCATGACCGACAGCACCACGACGGTGACGATGGCGATGAGCCCGCCGAGCGCGGCGGCCCACACCACGTTGTCCTTCGCGCGATACGACGCGATCAGCGGCCCGTAGAACATCGCCATCGCGAGCGTGACCGGGTGGAGCTGGAGGAACCAGCACGGCAGGTAGAGCCCGAGCGTGATCGCCAGGCTGATCCACATCCACCGCGCGCGGCCGGCAGTCTCGGCCCGCTCCAGCAGATCACCGCTGAGCGGCGCCTGGCACACCTCGCACGTGGTGTTCGTCGGAGCGTTCTCGACCTTACAGTTGGGACATTGCGCCATGCAACGCCCAGCTTAAGCCACGTCAGTCGTCGGTATCGTCGTCGAGGTCGAGATCGTCGAGATCGCCGTCGAGGTGCGGCGGGCGCCGCTTGCCCTCGATGAACGCGTCTAGCGCCTGCTCCTCGGCCGACGCCTCGTCGATCTCGAAGTCGTCGTCGTCGACGATCTCGACCTGGAAGGCCCCCGGGCCGATCTCGGACCCCGCGGCGATCTGCGCCGGCGGCGACGGCAGGCCGGTGTCGACCTCGTCGAACTGCGCCGCGTCGTCGAGCGAGGTGGGGGCGACGACCGCGATCACCGGGCGCGAGATGCGCGCGCGCTCGGCGGCCTGCATGCCCTGAAGGTCGTGCTTGCGGCCGATCAGGCAGCCCGCGGCGACGGTGATCTGGAACGGCCGGCGATCGTAGTACGCGTCGATCGCCTCCTTGATGTACCAGAACACGTCCTGCATCTCCTGGCCGGAGCCGGCGATGTCCTTCCACTCGGCGAGCGGGCCATACTCGATGACCGGCGCGAAGAAGAACTCGCGCGAGCTCTTGAACAGCAGCGTGAACTCTTCGACCTCGAGATCGCCGACGAGGTTCGCGGCGCGCATCGACCGCTCGACGTCCTCGGGAGTCGGGTAGCGCGCGATGTGCTGCTCGAGGCGATCGAGCGCGTCGTGCTTGTCGTGCTTGATCAGCACCTCGCGATAGATGTCGTGGAACTCCTGGAACGTGCCGGCGAGCGGCAGCGTGCAGCGCACCTCACCACCGCGCTTGGCGACGCGCGAGAAGTCGCGGACCGCGGAGTCGAGATCCGGCATCTCGGACAGCCCGAGGTTGCAGACGACGAGATCGTAGACGTCGTCGGCGAACGACAGCTTGGGGACCGGGCTCTCGGTGCGGAAGAAGACTTTCTTGGCGAGCGGGCCCAGCTCGCCGATCTTGCGGCGCGCGACGTCGAGCATCGCGCTCGACGCGTCGATCGCGATCACCCGGCCATCGGTCATCCGCCGCAGGATCTCGGTCGTCGGGTAGCCGGTGCCGCACGAGATGTCGAGCACCTGCCCCTTGTCCGGGACCACCAGGTTCCGGAGCAGCATCTTGCCGAAACGGCTGCCCCATACCGGCGCGACCTCGTCGTCATAGATCCGCGCGAGCTTCTCGATCTTGAGAGTGCGATGGCCTTGGACGGTCACGGGCTTGAGCTTGGTGGAACGTAGCAGCGCGACCCCAAAAATGGAAACAATCTCTCAAACTTGGAGATCGGACCCGCGTAGGCGGCTCAGATCACGCCGGTTTCTTGGCTAGGCGGGATGGCCCGTGATGACCTGGTAACCGCCGCCC
This sequence comes from Pseudomonadota bacterium, assembly GCA_026387715.1. GTDB lineage: Bacteria > Myxococcota_A > Polyangia > Haliangiales > Haliangiaceae > JABFXX01. The sequence goes on along the minus strand of JAPLLF010001295.1, from coordinate 3,795 downwards.
TTCTTGTCCTCGGTGATCACCACGACGTTGATGGGCACCCGGTGGAGCGTCACCTTCCACGCGGGGTGCTTGTAGCGTTGCTGGTGCCACGGCTCGGCCTTCGGCTGCGCGACGCGGTGATCGAACGTCTGCGCGGCCGCCTCCTGGATGGCATCGAGGACGTCCTGCTCGCTCCACGCCGGCGGGAAGAAGCTCTTGAAGTCCCCGACCACCATCCCGCTCATGGCGCGGTCGGGCGGCTTGGGGGTGCGCGAGGGGAGCTCCTGCATGTGCTCGCCACCGTGCCGACCACCGGTCGCGTCCCCGTGGAGGATGTGCTGGACGCGCTGCGGCTCGATCACGGGCTTGGCGTGATCGTCGCCGTCGAGCGGCGCGGCGTACGGCTTGGTCATCGCCTGCGGCGGCGCGGACGCGAGCTGCGCGCTCGCGATCTGGAACCGCTCGCCCTGCTCGAGCTTGTGGACCGCCTCGGACATCGCCTCGATCTTGGTGATGACGAGCTTGACGTCCACGAGCGTCTCCGCGGCCACGGCCTCGGCGCGCAGCTGCTTCCACGCGGTGACGCTCATCGACCGGGTCAGCTCGGTCTGCTTGGTCTTGTCGTCGGGGTAGCGCGCGGCGATGCGCTCGGTCCGCCGGGCCCACTCGTCCGAGCTCTTGAGCTTCTCGAGCTGCTCGGTCGCGGTCGCCTTCATCTGGATGAGCAACGCGGCGCGCAGCACGACCTGCTTCTTCTCGCGCTGCTTGGCGTGCTTCTTCGCGCTCTTCGACATCGGCTTCGGGGTCGCCTCGACGGGCGTCTCCTCCTCGGCTTCGTCCTCTTCCTCGACAGCACCCTCCGGATCGGCCAGGCTCGGCGTCTCGAGAACCGGGGTGACGGTCGGGGTGACGGTCGTGGGCGCCGACGTCGGCGCATCGCGCCCGCCATAACCGATCGGCAACATCTTCTGGAAGAACCAGCGGTTGTCTGGCGCGGGGGTGCTCCCGACCAGCGCGCCGACCTGCGACTCGATGCGCTCCGCGATCTCGGTCTTGGGGCCGGTCGCCTCCGGCGTCTTCACGCCCTCTTTGGGAGCCGAGGTGTTCTTCTTGTTGGATTTTTTGCCAGGCACGACGGTCCTTTGTACGTGACTTGCAGGGCGCACATTCCGCGTTTCGGCGTACTTTGGAGCGGATTTCCGTGACGACCCAACCAGTTGACGTCGCTGCCATCTCGCAGACCATCATGGAGGTGACCCGCCGGGTCGTCGCCGCCGAGGCCGGCCGGGCCGATCCGCTCGAGCCCGCGATCGAGCCCCCGGCGATGCTGGCGAGCGACGCGGTCGTAGACCTGTTCGTGCGCGCCGAGCTGCGGCCGATCGAGACGCTGGTCTTCCGGATCCTGCTCGCCGCCGAGCTCGATCGGAACACGTATCGCTGCATGCAGCGGCTCGCCAGCGACCCGACGCTGCCCGGGATCGCCATCGACGCCATGGTGACCGTCGTCGAGGCGATCGGCGGCGATCCGGTCGCCGCCCTGCTCTCCCTGCGCCCCGATGGCCGGCTGCTCGAGCGCGGCCTCATCGACCTGCTCGGCGACGCGCGCTCGCCCGCGCTGGTCCGGCGGCTGACCATGCCGGCCCACGTCGTCGACTTCGCCGTCACGAGCGCGCCGCCCGCGCCGCTGCGTGCCCCGCTCGTCCGCGTCGAGCCCGTGGTCGACGTCGACACGCTGTGTCCGATCCCGGTCCGGGGCGATCCCGATCACGGGAGCCTGGTCGACCACCTGCGCGGCGAGCTCCCCGACGTGATCCACGGCAACACGCTGTGGATCTGCGGGCCCGCCGGGATCGGGCGCAAGACGGCGGTCGCCGGGGTGCTGGCCACGCTCGGCTATCGCCTGATCACGCTGGCGTTCGGCGAGGCCGTGCGCCTGCCGATGAACAAGCTCGTGGCGACGGCGTGGCGCGAGGTCCTGCTCCGCCGCGCGGTGCTGTGCATCCACAACGTCGAGAACCCGCGCGAGGCGGTCGCCGCCGAGGTCGGCGAGAGCGCGATGGCCGCGACCCCACCCGACGAGTCGATCGCCCTGGTGTACGGCTGGCTCAAGCGCGCGGGCGTCCCGACCGTGTTCACGTCCGATCTGCCGCCGTCGAGCGGCGACTTCGAGGCGCCCCCGCACGTGATTCGCCTCGAGGCGCCGACCAAGCAAGACACGCTCGCCCTGTGGCGCGCGTGCCTGCCGGGGACCGAGGGGCTCGAGAGCATGGCGACCCAGTTCCGCATCACGCCGGGACGCGTGGTGCAGGCGACCGACGAGGCGCGCCGCATCGCGGGCGCGATGGGGCGCACGATCGTCGATCAGCGCGATCTGCTCCAGGCGGTGAGCGGCGCCGTCGCCCAGCAGGTGTCGATCCTCGGCACGCTGATCGAGGACTCCCAGCGCTGGGAGGACATCGTGCTCCCCAAGGACACGCTCGACTCGGTGCGCGAGCTGATCGCGCGCGTCCGGCACCGCCACCAGGTGCTCGACCAGTGGGGCTTCCGACGCAAGATGTCCAAGGGGCTCGGGCTCGCCGCGCTGTTCGCCGGGCCGCCGGGCACCGGCAAGACGATGGTCGCCAGCCTGATCGCGCGCGAGCTCGGTCAGGAGCTGTATCAGATCGATCTCTCGCGGGTGGTGTCGAAGTGGATCGGCGAGACCGAGAAGAACCTCGCGCGCGTGTTCGACGCCGCCGACGGCGCCAACGTGTTGCTGCTGTTCGACGAGGCGGACTCGCTGTTCAGCAAGCGCACCGAGGTGAAGTCGTCCAACGATCGCCACTCCAACTCGGAGATCAACTATCTGCTCCAGCGCGTCGAGCGGTTCGAGGGCGTGTGCATCCTGACGACGAACCTCGAGGGCTCGATCGATCCGGCGTTCAAGCGGCGGCTCGCGTTCCGCCTGAACTTCCAGATCCCCGAGGAGGAGGAGCGCGCCGAGCTGTGGCGCCGCATGATGCCGACGTCCGCCGATCTGGCGACCGGCGTCGACTTCCGGAAGCTCGCCCACGAGTACGAGTTCGCGGGCGGCAACATCAGGAACGCCGTGCTGCGCGCCGCGTTCCTCGCGGCGAGCGAGGGGCGCGCGATCGACCAGGAGATCCTCGAGCGCGCGGTCCGGCTCGAGTACCGCGACGCCGGCAAGCTCGCGGCGGTCGGCCGCATCAACTGAAAACGTAAACGGAAACGAAAACGTAAACGTAAACGGCTCGTCGACGCGTTTACGATTACGTCGACGTTTACGTTTACGCGCGACGCGCCGCTCAGTGGTGGTCGTCGCCGCCGGCGTAGATCAGCTTGCCGCCGTCGCGGAACTCGGCGGCCTTGGCCGCCATCCCTGCATCCGCCTCGGTCTTCTCCTGGATCGCCTGCGCGGCGGCCATCTCGCGGACCTCCTCGGTGATCCGCATCGAGCAGAACTTCGGGCCGCACATCGAGCAGAAGTGCGCGCCCTTGGCCGCCGCCGCCGGCAGCGTCTCGTCGTGGAAGTCCTGCGCCGTGTCGGGATCGAGCGACAGGTTGAACTGATCCTGCCAGCGGAACTCGAAGCGCGCCTTCGACAGCGCGTCGTCGCCCAGGTGGGCGCCCGGGTGGCCCTTCGCGAGATCCGCGGCGTGCGCGGCGATCTTGTACGCGATCACGCCGTCCTTGACGTCGTCGCGGTCGGGGAGCCCGAGGTGCTCCTTGGGCGTGACGTAGCAGAGCATCGCGGTGCCGAACCAGCCGATCATCGCGGCGCCGATCGCCGACGTGATGAGATCGGAAGAGCGTCGT